>JAGGWE010000203.1 GCA_021157665.1 Sulfurimonas sp. | reverse complement strand
GTAAAAATTCCAAAGTGGATAGACATACGAAGGAATATTGTCGATTTTACCATCTTCAATGCGCTCTAATGTCCCATGAAAGCCGACGGACGGAATAATAAAACCGTACATCAAAATTACAAGAGCAACAGTAGCAAAAAACCTTGCTGCCACAAAACTGATATTCATATCTACACCTCCTATAATTTATTCAGTTACAATCTCTATAACCCTTTAAATTTTTCTCTACAAAAATAGTTTTAATAAAATACATTGTATCAAATAAAATATAAATTGTTAAACGAACTGCTAAACTAGGCAGGTAAAATCTAAAAAATGTTACACTTTGAAACTTAAACCAACTACGATTTCAACCTAATTTTCATTAGAATGTTTGAGAAGTTGCTTTAATAATAATTTTACTATAATTGTGCATGAAAAATATTATATTTACTTTATTTATGGCCTTGTTTTTTACAGCTTGTAGTTTAAGTTCTGTGAGTTTAAGTAAAAGTTTTAATTTTAAGCAAAATACTCAAGATTATCAGTTGTTGAATTTTAAAGATTTATGTGTAAAACAGTATAAAATTCAAAATAGTGATGGAACTGTTTTGTTTTATGAAGAGGCTCAAACTGATATGAGTTATGAGTTTAACTTTGGTGGTTTATCTACTCTTATGTATGTTTTTGATGATTCAAGAAAATATGAAGAGGTTTATACAAGAGGCAACTTGAAATTTGTTCAGATTCAACTTAAAGATACCTCTTATGTAAATGTTATTATCGAAGATAATAGTACACAAATTTATACCTTTGTTTATGGCTTTTCAAATGAAGAGTTTTTAAAAAGAGCAGAGGAAGTTAAACTTGAAGGTACAAAACTTGTAGCACCAAAATTTAAAGCAGTTACCTTTAATTCATCATCAAACTCTGCAACATCTTGGAATGATTTATTAGTGTTTTTTACTCCACTTATAATGCCACTTCGTGAATTGAGTGGCTTTTGACACTTTATGGTGATAGAGAAAAATGCTATAAGTGTTTTAGACCTAAAAGTTCTTGTATGTGTCTGTATATTAACCCTTTTGACACAAATACAAAGTTCGTAATTCTTATGCATCCAAAAGAGTTTAAAAAGGTAAAAAATAACACTGGTCATTTTACAAATTTAAGTTTGAAAAATTCAGAACTTTTTGTGGGGATTGATTTTACAAATAACAAAAGAATAAATGAGATAATAGATACTCATGAGAGTTATATTTTGTTTCCAAGTCCACATGCCATAAATCTAAGTAAAACAAATCCAATCTCCACATGCCAAGAGCCTAAAAAAATGGCAATATTTTTAATAGATTCAACTTGGACATGTATAAATAAGATGTTTAAACAGAGTAAAAACTTACAAAAGTTACAACATATGAGTTTTGAAACATCTCGTGTATCAAAATACAAAATAAAAGAACAGCCAAAAAGTAATTACTTATCAACGATGGAATCAACTTTGGTTGTTTTAGAACTTTTAAACTCTTGGCATGTGGAAGATATAGAAAAAGAGCAGTTAGAAGGTTTTTTAAATCCATTCACAAAGATGATAGATTTTCAAACAAAATTGCTTGAAAATCCATCTAATTGTGATGTTAGGTTTAGAAGAAGGTAGTTGTTATTTGTTTGCTACTGATTTAGCCCAATCTTCTGTAACAACATGAAGTTGTTCATTTGGAACTTCTAAAAAGTCAATTACAAAAGAGTTTTCTAATTCACAAACACCAATACTTCTTGGACGAACAGCTAATATTTTAGTGCTAGGAAGTGATTTTCCAAAACAAAAAATGATATTTTTTGCATCTTTTATCTCATCTGCTATTACGCCATCTTTCATAGAAGAAGTGTGTGCATAATGATCAAAAACAGATATAAAAACTGCAACAGGGTGCGCTTCAATTAAGCTTTTAAGATAATCAACAATTTCACTAGCAGTAGTATATGTAGTCTCTTCTTTTTTAATCTCTAGTGAGAAAATAGGGTATTTGTCCATTAGTATTGTTTTTACCATTTTAGTTCCATTTTATAAATTTTCGAAATTATAATTATTATTACTGAATGTAATGTTAAATAATTATATTAAATTTATGATAGTATTCTTAACAAGGAATTTGAATGCAAATAGTGAGTAAAATATTACTAAACTTAGGAGTTGATGAGAATTCAAAGATTAATGAATCTCAACTTATCTTACTAGATATTGAAAAAGCTAAAGAGTCTGATTGGAGAGTTTTAGCATTAAACAAAGAACTTTCAGATGCAAGGGCTGAACTTTTTGTTTTACTTCGAGGTATTTCAGATAAAGATATTGAAGATAAACTTATTAACAATTATAAAGCTTTACAAAAATTCAGAAAAGAGGATACTTCACAGCCAAAAATAACAGAAGAAGTCACTAGTGATGTTGTTATTTATTGTGATGGTGGATGTACTCCAAATCCTGGTAAAGCTGGTTCAGGCGTTGCAGTTTATAGAAATGAAAAAATAGATAAACTTTTTTATGGTTTATATGAAACAATGGGTACAAATAATACGGCTGAATTAGGTGCTTTATATCAGTCACTTTTAATAGCCGAGCAAGAGATTGAAAAAGGTAATAAAGTAGAGATTAAGTGTGATTCTATGTACTCTATCAACTGTATTCAAACATGGGCTATATCGTGGGAGAAAAAAGGGTGGACAAAAAAGGGTGGAGAGATTAAAAATCTTGAAATTATTAAAACCTCTTACTATCTGTATAATAAAATTAAAAATAGTATGAGATTATCTCACATCAAAGCACATGCCGGTTATGAGGGTAATGAGTTAGCTGACCGTATGACAATGTATGCCATACAAGAAAAAAGTGAGGCTTTTGTTGAATATATAAAAGAGATAGATGTGGAAGAGATTTTAAGTATGAGAGTAGGCTAGAAGATTAAGCTGTATATTATTATATGTGTATTATTATACATATAAAGGAGATAGTATGATAGTAGCAGTAAATGAAATAGCTAAACATCCAAAAATTATTAGTAATATTGATGAAATTATTTATATTCAAGATAAAAGAAAAAATGAACTTAAAAGTATAGTTATCCCTGCAAGCTATGAATCATATATCGCTGATGCACTAAAGGAGATTGAATATCAAATGTGGCTCAAGCGTAACAAAGGCTTACTTGATAGTGAACATCCTGAGATATTAGAGAATATTGTAAGTGATATCGGAGAGAAAATATGATACAACAAGGTGAAGTATATCTTGTAGATTTTGCAAAAAAATATAATAGTGAATTTGGTAAAGTAAGACCAGCTGTTGTTTTACAAAACAATTTTTTAAACAGAGCTTTATCAATCAGTAAATTTCAATCTGTTCTTGTTGTTCCTCTTTCGACACAAGATACGCAAACCGAGTATAAAATAGAGATAGAACCACGAGATAATCTCAAAGAGAAAAGCTTTATAGTTGCTAACTGGTTATGTACGCTTGATATAAAAAGAATACAAGTTGATAAAGGTGTCATTACTCAATTAAGTAGCGATGAACTACAAATGCTTAAATCTAAAATATGCGATTTGATATAGATATAAAATTATTTACTTATTAAACATAATAGAGCCAAGGCGAACCATGTTTGAGCCGCACTTTATTGCTAATTCAAAATCACCACTCATACCCATAGAACAGATTGTTGCTCCGTCGCATTTTTTGTAAATATCGTGAGTGAGTTCAAAACTATTTTTTATAACTTCTTTATCTTCTGAATGGGTACCAATACTCATAACACCTTTTAGATTTATATTTGGACACTCATTTTGGATCTGTTTATAAATCCCACATGCCAATTCTGGCATAACTCCGTGTTTTGATTCCTCTTTTGCTGAGTTTATTTGAAGCAGACAATTAAGAGTCATATTTTTAGCTGCTAATTTTTTTTGTAACTCTTGAGCTAATTCTAGTGAATCTAAAGAGTGAAAAAGACTAGGATTTATAT
>JAGGWE010000056.1 GCA_021157665.1 Sulfurimonas sp. | reverse complement strand
GCTACACTACCTTCTACTTGAGTATAAGCAGCATCAGCTTGTTTAGCAGTGATATTTTGTTTTAAATATTGCCAAATCATAAAGTTTTTAGCACGACTAGATGGTTTTGAATCTATATCTTGAAGTGTTATTTCAGCATTTCCACATGCCAAGATAACAGAGAGTAAAAGAAAACTTTTTATCATTAATAAAGATTATACAAGTTTAGCAATAGAACTAAAGATAAAACCAATAAAGATAACTACAACTTGTAATCCAATAATAATAACTAATGGTGCTAAATCAAGACCATTAAAATTAGTCTTCATTAAACTTCTAACAAAAGCATAAGCTGGATTCGTAATTCTATATAAAAACTGAACAACAGGATTAAAAGGATCAGGTTTAACAAAACTTAAAAGAGCTGCGATTATTATAACCCAAATATAAACCTCAATAACTCCCGTAAAAAGAGAACCTAATTTTATTATTAAAATACCTAAATCACTCATTTAACAATCTCCCCTATATAATTTTTAAGATACATATAAATCTTAGCAATATCTGGACCATGTTCTGCACCTGTGAGAACTAAACGAAGTAATTTAAAAAAATTTTCACCTTTAAGACCTGATTCTTTCATTATGTAATTTTCAAAATTATCATACTCATCAAAGTAGGGTGCATTTTTAATTATCTCAATCATTAAAGCTGCTTGTTCAGCAAATTCTTTCGGAATTACTTTAGGAGCGAAAATTTGTGCTATTTTAGATTTCAACTCTTTAGTTGTGCTAACTTCTTCAAGATATACTTTTGCAAGCTGACCAATCTCTTCATCTGCAAAACCAACATATCTTGATAACTCTTTAGCATCAAGCATTTTAAGATGCTTACGATTTATATCTCTTAATATATTGATGTCAAAACGAGCAGGGCTCTTTGAGATATTTTCTAAATTTAACCACTCTGTAGCTTCCACAAGTGTAAATATCTCTTTTGGAGGCTTATTTCCCATTGATATTAAATAATTTGAGATAGCTTCTGGTAAGAAACCCTCTTCTAAAAGCCATTTAACACTAGGAGTATCATCTAAAATAATTGGTAAATGAGCATACTCTACTTTTTTATCATAACTAAGAGATGCTCTAATATGCTCTTGTTTTAGAGTATTGTTTATATGGTTTTCACCACAAATTATTACAGAAATATCACTAAGCATATCATCAATAGCACAAGCAAAGTTATAAGTTGGAGTTTTATCATGTCCCATAATTATAAAACTATCAATATCATCTGCTTTGAAAGTGATTTCATCTTTTATATGGTCTTTTATAGTTATATTAGTTGTTGGTTTATTTATACGAATTGTAAAGGGACTTGTATTATCAATCACAAGTTCAGCTGGAAGGTTTGCACAAGCATCATCATATCTATATGTTTTTTTATTTGCTTTTGCCTCTTCTTTTTTTTTATCTAGCCATTCAGGGGAACAAAAACAACTAAATGCTTTTTTTTCATGCATAAGTTGTAGAGCCATAGCTGTATGAAAACGAACATTTTCACTTTGATAAATAACTTGAGAATACTCAATTCCAAATAATCCTAATATATCAAGTATCTCTTTATCTTTACCCTCTATGTTTTTTTCTTTATCTGTATCTTCAATTCTTATAATTAAATCTTCATTTTTTTGTTTTGAAACAATGTAATTGAATAGAGCAACTCGTAGGTCACCAATATGCATATCACCAGTTGGACTAGGTGCAAATCTTAACATGAAAATTCCTAAATATTATTTTATGGAATTCTAACAAGTTTAAGCTAATAAAGTTCTTTTTTTGATTGTTTTATTTGAGTGAGTGGTGACCCCGAGGAGAATTGAACTCCTGTAACATGGATGAAAACCATGGATCCTAACCGCTAGACGACGGGGCCACATTGTATAAAAGTTTCAGTTAATTTAACTGAGCCGAGATTATATATAATTTTATCTTAAATAATAATAAAATGGGCTCGTTAATCATTTACCTACTTAAAAGAAGTCTCTAAGAGCTCTAATAATTATTGCATTTTTAGAAATACTTTCTGCTTTTGCACTTTCATTAACAGTTTCGTATAAATCAAGAGGAAGTGAAATTGAAAAAGTTTTAGTTTCAATCTTTTTCTTTTTAGCAACCATAGAAACAACACTATCAAGAAGTTCAATTATTTTTCTTGTATCTATTGGTTTTTGGATAAAACTATTTACACCAACCTCAATTGATTCTGAGATTTTTTCGATATCATTACTCGCAGAGATAACTATAATAATCTGAGTAGCATTAATTTCACGAATCTTACGAGAAAGTTCAATACCATCCATCCCAGCCATAATTATATCAACAAACACCACATCTGGCTTAGTTTTTATATAAGTTTCTAGTGCTTCTTCTCCATTAAAACACGAATGTACCTCAGAAAAAAAGTTCTTAAAAGTTGAACTTAAAAGCTCATTCGCTACTTTTTCATCTTCAACAATCATTGCCGACAATTTTTTTGTTTGACTCGTTAATTGTACTAAATCTACACTACTTTGCATGTTTTATAACTCCTATTTAATTTATATAGTAAAATTATATCATATAAACAGTTAATAATATTAACATTTATAAACATATGGTTCTATTATATTAATTAATTTCTTTTTTAAATTTTTCTAACCACTCTATATCTGATTCTTTTGTTT
>JAGGWE010000170.1 GCA_021157665.1 Sulfurimonas sp. | reverse complement strand
GAGAGGATTTGATGTTTATAATCTTGGAGTAAATACTTACTTAGAAGAGTTTTTTGATGCTGCTGTAGAAACACAAGCCGATGTGCTTCTTATCTCTTCGCTTAATGGTGAAGCAGAGGGTTGGGCTAGAGAGGTTAAATTGCTTAAGTCAAAGTATAAAACTCTTGATAATCTTGTAATGATGATAGGTGGGAACTTGGTTGTTGGTACTGCTGATGCTGATACAATAGTTCCAAAGTATAAAAAGTACGGTTTTGATTTGGTTTTTCATCAAGTTGATTTAAATACTGGACTTGATACCTTAGAAGAGTATCTAAAAGAGAGAATTGCATAATGAGTTTGCTACAAGAAGAGAGAGAGATAATTCTCGGTAATGAGTTTGTAGATAGCTTTGATTTTGCAGAGGTTGAAGAGTTTGTTAGAAATGCAGATAAAGAGCTTTTTATCTCTCATCACTTTGCGCAAAAGAAAAAGATGCTTGTTCAACCTCGTGGTGGATTTCCAACTTATAAAAAACAGTTCGCTCTAAATGAATTTTTTGTAAATGCAAATGTGGATGTACTTCCTTTAACGATTGACTCAAACACAAGACTAAACGATTATGCAACTGCTAAAAAGATGCTTCGTTTGAGTGAAGAGAGTGGGCAGGATATGCTTAACGGTTATCCTCTTGTGAATCATGGTTACAGAACTACAAGAAAGATGATAACTCACTTTAACAAACCAGTAAGTCTTCGTCACGGTACTCCTGATGCAAGACTTCTTATTGAGACTGCTATCGCTTCTGGAATATTTGAGATTGAGGGTGGTCCTATTACCTACCTTTTACCATACTCAAAAAACTTTCCATTAGACAAAGCATTTTTATATTGGAAATATGTTGAAAAAGTGTGTGCAAACTACTCAAAACTAAACTTACCTATAAATAGAGAGTCTTTTGGTCCACTTACTGCGACTTTAGTTCCTCCTGCTATTACGATAGTAATCCAGCTTTTAGAGATGTTACTTTCATTAGAGGAGGGTGTTAAGTCATTCTCTGTTTCATTTTCACAAAGTGGTTCTATGAATCAAGATATTGTAATGGGTGCTGTTCTTAAAAAACTTGCAAAACATTATGCAAATGAAATTAACTGTGGTGATGCAACAATAAATCTAGTTTATCATCAATGGATGGGAGCATTTCCAACAAACAAAGATTATGCAGAGCAGTTAATTAACCTAGCAACAGTTATCGCGTCAATGGTTGGAGCTGATAAAATCATTACAAAAACAAGACAAGAAGCATCTGGTATCCCAACAAAAGAAGCAAATGCAAAAACAGTTGCAAACACTCAATACACTCTTGGCATCTTAAATGGTTTACCAAATGTTGTAGATGAAGAGGAAGAGGAGATGCTAACTCTAGGAGTAAAAGCTATTATGGAAGCTGTCTTTAATGACCCAGCTGACACTCTTTGGAGAAAAGTTTTTAACTCTATTAAAAATGGAGTTATCGATGTGCCATTTTCACCACATATCATTAACCATAATGAACTAATAACTATCAGAGATGCAAATAAAAATATTAGAATTATCAAACGAGGAAATGTACCTTTACCTGATAAATATTTTGAATATGAAAAATCAAAATGTGACTTAACAAAAGATACTACCTCGATAGTAAACGATATTATCCAAGATATAGGGATTATGCAATGAGTAAATTACTAATAGATGTAGGAAGCACCTACTTTAAAGTTTGTACCGATTCAAGTATTGAACAACATTTTAGGGATTTTAATAAAGATATTTTTGATGATTTGACATACAAATGTGGTGATACTATTCATAACTATGAAAAAGAAGATGTATATATTTGTTCATCTGCAAATGGTGGTTTAAGCACTTTGATTATCGGTATTACAGACTCTTTTTCTTTAAAATATGCTAAAAATATCGCTTTTAATTCTGGTATAAATATTATGGAAACAATTATATATCAAAATATTCAAGATTATTCAGTTCCAAGTGATTTGATTGATGTTGTGATTGTTGTTGGTGGGATTGATTCATCTTCAAATATTTTTGGAAATAAGTTATTTAGTTATTTAGAAAAATTAAACTACTCAAATATTGTCTTTGTTGGAAGCGAGTTAGATGCACCAAAACTAGAACAAAATATAAATAATCTTGTAACTCTTCCAAATATCATAGATAATAAACTTCATATCGTTGAAGAAAATTTAAAAGTTTATCTCACAAACCTATATCAAGCTGATATTATGGGTAAAGAGGACATAAAAAGCCTTTATGCGATTACTGCAAATCAAATCTATTCAACTCCGTATATAGTAAATAAGACACTACCACTAATAGATGCAAACTTTTCTGTGGTTGATCCTTTTATTTTGATAGATATTGGTGGAGCGACTACTGATATTCATTATTCTAAAGATTTAGTTGATGAAAATATAGTAACTAAAAATGAGTATGATAGACTTGTATTTAAAAAGCTTGGTGTATTTAAGTCAAAAGAGTCTCTAATCTTCGCTGCTCAAAATAATGAGTTTGTTTATGAGCTTCTAACTCATTTAAAAGTTACAGAAAATATCTTTGAAGAAACAACACAGAAGGCTCTCAAAGTGCTTATGCAACTCGCTATCTTTTTAGTTCTTGTAAAGATGTCTCACTATAAAAAAGCATATATAAATCTCAAACTACTCTCGATTAACTCAATCGTGCTAACTGGTGGGATTACAAAGGTTTTAGCTGATGAGGAGATAGAAGATATTATCTCTTTTTTCTATAAAAAGATTCTAAACTCAAATCATAATCCATCTGTTGTATTGGATAAAAACTATGATATTTGGACGCTTGGAATAAAAAACTTAAAGGATTAAAAATGTCGATAAACTGTATAAGAACATTAATAGAAGGTTCTGCTCAAACACATGCAGATAAAATAGCTTTAGTCTTTAATCAAGATAGTATCACTTATGGTGAACTTTATACAAAAGTAAATCAAGTAGCTTATTATCTAAAAGAATTAAATTTACCTTGTAATTCTAGAATAGGGATATATTCAAACAAAGGTATTGAACAAGTTATTGCAATTTTAGCTATTTTATCTACTAATTATGTGCTTGTGCCACTGACAAAGCTTTTAAAACCTGAACAGGTTGAGTACATTATAGATGATTGTGACATCAAGTGTATCATAACAGATAGATTAAAACTTGAAAGTATTGAAGAGATAAATTTCAATGGTCATATTATTTCGTATGAAACCTCTGACAAGGAGATTCCATCATTTGACGAAATCTATAAATACTATAACAAACCATACACTTGTGATATAAGTGGACACTCAAATGCAGTTATAACATACTCATTTGGAGTTAGTGGAACACCAAAGGGAATTGTAATAAGTCATAGAAATCTTATAAACTCTGCTCGTGTTGTTTCTCAGTATTTGAACCTAAATGAAGATGATGTTATCTCTGGATTGTTGATTTTCAATCTTGATTATGGACTAAATCAAATTTTCTCTTCACTTTATAAAAAATCAACTCTTGCACTTCATAGATTTATTCTTGCAGAAGATTTTTTAAATCATTTGATTGATGATAAAGTTACTGTTATCCCTTTAATGCCAATAAATATAACTCAGATGTTTGATGAAGATATGCATAGACTACCAAGTGCTGAACTGTTTTCAAGTGTAAGAACAATAACTTCATCAGGTGGAAATGTAACTAAAAAAATGATTCAAGATTGTAAAAAACTATTCCCACATGCCAAGTTCTATTCTATGCATGGTTTAACTGAAGCATTTCGTTCAACTTATCTTGATCCAAGTCAAGTAGAGATTAGACCAGATTCTATTGGAAAAGCTATTCCTGATGTTGAACTTTATGTAATCAATGAAGATGGAAAAGAGTGTAAACCAAGAGAAGTAGGAGAGTTAATCCATCGTGGTGGATACATCTATAAAGGTTTTTGGAATGCACCAGAACAAAATGAAAAAAGATTCAAATCAATTCAAATTTTAAAAGATGTAATTAACTTAGAGGGTCAGCTTATAGATGAAACAGTTGTAGCCTCAGGAGATTATGTTTATAAAGATGAAGAGGGTTATCTTTACTTTGTTTCAAGACATGATGATATGATAAAAACAAGAGGTTTCAGAGTTTCACCACTTGAGATAGAATCGTGTGTATCAAAAAATATCCCTCAAATAGATGCTTGTGCAGTATTTTCAGTAGAAAATGAGCAGATAGAAGAGGAAATCGTTATGGTATATACTTCTAAAAGTGAACTATCTAAAAATGAGATACTTTTTGAGTTAAAAAAACATCTTGCTTCTTATATGATTCCAAGTAGAGTTATTTATAAAAAGTCACTTCCACTTGTTCAAAGTGATAAAAATCAGATAAATAAAGATGTGTTAAAAAAAGAGTTAGAAGTTTAAAGTAAGTTGTGCTTGATTTGTTATTGGTTTAGATAGTATAGATTTATCTACTCCGATAATTAAGGCAAAATGAAAGCTGTTGTTTTTTAAAATATCTATAATTTTATTTGAACTCTCATAAATAAAAATATTTTCATCTTCAATACTATCTACGGTATGTGGGATTAGGTAAATTAAATTTGCCCATGAAGCATTCTTTTGTAAAAAAGAGATTTCTTGTTCTACTAAATCAGTATTTGATTCAAAAATTAAAACTTTATCGCTAGTTCCAAACTCTTTAATCTCAAAATTCTTATTTGTAAAAACTGCTTCAAAGTGGTTTATTGGTGTAAATTTTCTAAGTCTATAGTTTATTTTAAGTGTTTTATACAAATGAAGTAACTCTTCAAGATATGGCATAAAAAATGGTGAAATTAGCTGTCGCTCATAAAAAGTGTTATCATAGATAAAAGAGGTTTCAAAAAGAGTTTGTTCCATTATAGTTATTGGTTCAATCGCAGTTGTTGGGAGTTGTTTTATATCTGTAAATATATTTTTATCACACATTTTAGGACAAAAGAGTAGGGTGGAGTTATTATCCACATGCCATAATTGTTTATGTATAGATTTTATATCACCATTAACAACTATAAAATTTGGTTCTGTAATTACTTGAAGTGAAAGTTTTAAAACTATCTCGTTACACTCATAAACTGTAACATCTTTTTCTATAAGTCTAAAGCGAAGAAGCCTTTTGAGAGCATCTTCACATTCCTTGACTTTTATCCAAGCTATTTCTGTATCACTTATCTGTGTTGGTTTATCAAACATCACACCATAAGCACCATTTAAAATGGCATCTTCTATCATCTCTTCATCAAAAGCTATAAAAAGGTCACCTCTTTTTACTTTTTTTACATCAAAAACAATATTTTCAAAAATCTTTACAAATGGCTCATTTACAAGTTTACCAAGAGTAAGTGCAAGGATATTTTCAAGTCTCATCCAATAGGTGTGCCTGCCTTTTTAGGTTTTTCTGGTCTAACTAAACATAAACCATCTTCATCCTTAGCAGCAAGAAGCATTCCCTCTGACATCATACCCATAAGCTTTGCAGGTTTTAAGTTTGCTACTACACAAACTTGAGTACCAATTAAACTCTCAGCAGAATAGAACTCTTTAATCCCAGCAACTACTTGTCTGTTTGTATCTTCACCTAAATCAACTTGAAGTTTTAAAAGCTTTTTACTTTTAGGAACTTCCTCTGCTTCAACCACAACTCCAACTTTTAATGAAGTCTCAAAAAATTGTCCAATCTCAATTAGATTATCATCCTCTTTTTTATCAGTTTTAACTTCTTTTTTTGGAGCATTTGGTTGAGCAACTGGTGCTTCTTCCATCAAAGGCTCTTCAACACGAGGAAAAAGTGGTGGAACTTTTTTAATATTAAATAATTTTAGTAAATTTTCCCCTAAAACCAGGTCTTTGTAGCTTTCATTATTTATCTCAAAATTAAGTGCATCTGCAATAATATTTGTAGTTTTAGGCATAATAGGACTTAACATAATCGAAGCTTTTGCTAAAATATTTGCAACAAGTGCAACAGTAGCTAAAGCCTCATCAACTTTACCCTCTTTCATTTTTGCCCAAGGCTCGAAACCAGTAATAGCACCATTTCCGATGGCAAAAAGTTTCCAAAGTTCTTCTAAATATCTATGAGTTTGTAAATTTTCCATAAAGCCGTCAAGATTTTTAAGTGCTTCATTCATTGCATCTAACTCTTTTGAATGATACTTTTGTACATCTTTAGAATCTATCTCAAAATCAGAATACTTTCCGCTCATACCGATAATACGGTTAAGAAGATTACCTAAATCATTACTAAGTTCAGAGTTGATTCTATCTATAAGTGCTCTTTGTGAAAAATCACCATCTTGACCAAATGGAACTTCACGAAGCATGAAATATCTTAGATTCTCTACGCCATAAGCATCTGCAACCTCTTTAGGAGAGATAACATTACCTTTAGATTTACTCATTTTTTCACCATCTCTTGTCCACCAACCGTGAGCTCCAATAGTTTTTGGAAGAGGCAAGTCAAGACTCATTAAAAATGCTGGCCAATAGATAGCATGAAAACGAAGAATGTCTTTACCAACAAAGTGAGTGCTTGCTGGCCAGTAGTTCATATTTGCATCATCTTTACCATACCCGAGAGCTGTAATATAGTTCATAAGAGCATCAAGCCAAACATACATAACATGTTTGTCATCATTTAAACTCTCAGGCATTTTCACACCCCAAGTAAATGATGTACGAGTAACAGATAAGTCACGAAGTCCACCTTTTACAAAGTTTATAACTTCATTCGCACGAGAACGAGGAAGAATAAAGTCAGGGTTATCTTCATAATGTTTAAGTAGTCTATCCTCATATTTTGAGAGTTTAAAGAAATAACTTTCCTCTTTTACAATACTTGTCGTTCTACCACAATCAGGACAAAATTCGCCATCAACTAACTGAGTTTCTGGAAAAAATGTTTCACAACTTACACAGTAATGACCCTCATAAAAATCTTTATATATATCACCTTTAGCATACATAGCTTCAAAAGCTTTTTGAACACCTTTTTTATGGTCTTCATCTGTTGTTCTAATGAACTGATCATAACTAATCTCAAACTCATCCCAAAGATTTTTAAAAGTTGCACTAATTTCATCTGCAAACTCTTGAGTAGGTTTGCCAGCTTTTACAGCTGACTCTTCTATCTTTTGACCATGTTCGTCAGTTCCTGTTAAAAAATAAGTATCTTCACCTTTTAATCTCTCATATCTAGCCATAGTATCTGCAATAAAAGTTGTGTAAGCATGTCCAATGTGTGCTTCGCCATTTACATAGTATATAGGTGTTGTTATATATTTACTCAAATTATTTCCTTAATTTTTTATCTAGTTAGAATTCAAATCCACCAGTATCGCCCTTAGACATACTGTTGTAAACTGATTTTATATATTCAGTTCTTAGTTCACATGCCAAGTAAGATTCACAATCACTACAGCTTTTCATATTTTTTTCTACTTGACACTTTTGAAGCTTTACAATCATCTCATCAAGATGAACCTCAAACTTATCCATTTTTGGACTAGATGTGTCTTGCATAAACTTCTTTTACTCTTGCTATCTCATAGTTTGAACCAAAGAAACAAATTGCTGTATCGTGGATGTGTGCATAACCTAAACTCATTAAATCATTTTTACCATCTATCGCACCACCACCAGATTTTTCATAAATAAAAGCAAAAGGAAATACTTCAAAAAGTCTTCTAAGCTTACCCTCTGGTTTATCAGAAGTTCCAGGATAGCTAAATAACCCACCACCTTTAAGTAAAATCTGATGTAAATCTGGAACCATTCCACCTGAGTATCTAAGACGGTAACCCTCTGCAAATAAACCATCTACCATCTCTTTATGATATGGTGCCCAGTTTTGTTGAGTTCCACCTGGTGCATTTAGCTTACCTTTTTCATTTAGGCGAATCTCTTTTACAAACTCAAATTCACCAGCTTGAAGAAGATAAAGTTTAGTTTTATTTTCTGCAAAAACCATCTCAACTCTTGGACCATAAACAACATAACATGAGGCTACCATATGAGCTGCTCCAAATTTATTTTCATAAATCCCAAAGATAGAACCAACACTAAGGTTTACATCAACTAAAGATGAACCATCAAGAGGGTCATAAGCGATAAAATACTTGCCATTCTTATGCATAAGTTCTTCATGCTCTTTTTCTTCACTTGCGATTGTATGAATAGAAGCTACATTTGAGAACTCCTCTTCAATAATCAGATCACACTGAATATCTAACTGAAGCTGAGTTTCACCAGAGCTATTTTCCTGCTGAGAATAACCTATATCTTTAACATCTATAGCATCTTTAATTCTTATAGCACTTCTTTGAATTGCATCAAATATATCTCTCATTTACACTTCCTTTGCGTTTTTTAATATCCATGAAATAACTTCATCAGGATTGTTTAAATCTAATATATCAATACCATTTGGCATCTCATAATCAGTGGTATTTACAGTGTCATCTATCGCTAGAGCATTCATGTATGGAAAGTAATCACTATCAAGTGAATCTCTAAATACGCTTATACGAGGTAGTGGTAAATTTTTAAGACCCTCAACAAGTAAAATATCAAACTTATCAAAAAGTCTAATCATCTCATCTATATCTTTGTTTTTTCTAGAGAAGTGAGTTGTACGGTTAGGTGAGGTTACAATAACCTCTGCCCCAGTATCACTAAACTTATAACTATCTTTTCCAACTACATCAAATCTAGCCTTATCACCTGGATCATGCTTGATTATTGCAACCTCTTTTTTATGCTCATTTATAAGTTTTCTAGCAACTTTTAATATTAAAGTTGTTTTACCACTATTTGATGGTCCTGTAAATGCTACCGCTAATCTTTTATTCACTTTATATCTTTACTTTAAAATTTAAGAGATTATACAAAAGAGAGATTAAAAAGCTTATTAATTGTATTATAAAATATTCAGTTCTTTTAAAAATTAATTCTTTTTTGTATTATTATTGTCACTATTTTGAAATAACTTGTATGGAAGAGTTATCGTTCTTTTTAATATATTAAGTGGAACAACAGCAATATCTTTAGCTATTAAAGATTTAATATCAGGATCACTAAGTTTTCCTGTAATACTTAGTGTAGTTGATATAGAATCTTCACCCATTAATAAATAACCAACTAATGGTATTTTTGAGATTTTACTACCTAAATCACTTTTTAAACTTAACTCTAAATCTAGGGTATCTTCAATAAAGTTTGCTTTTCCCTTACCAAAAATATCTATCTCTTTAGAATCAAGATATATATCACTAATATTTAAAATATTATTTTTTGATTTAAATTTCATATATGCAGTATTAACTTTAAGACCTTTTTTATGGTACCCTGGAATAGAAAATGTTAAAAGTGATGGTACCGTATTTACAAAGGCTAATATATTATTTAAGATTTTATAATCAAGCACTATTGTATTTTTTACAGTAAATATTCCATCATAATTTTTAATAGTTCCATTCATATCAAATTCAAATGTTCCACCTTTAAAATCTGATAATAAAAATAATTTTTCCATAAATTTATCATTAAAT
>JAGGWE010000054.1 GCA_021157665.1 Sulfurimonas sp. | reverse complement strand
GTATTATTAATATTATGATCTAAAAAATATTTTTGTACAAATTTAGTGGTAATATCTTGAAAAAGACACTTTATATCTTTCTCGGAAAAATATTTATCATAAAATGATTTTAACTTATTTTCATCGATACCATTGTACCTATCTGCAATTGTATTGGTTTTTGGTTTTTGTTCTTTGCTATCATCATATAATTTTATAAAAATATAATTTTTTTTTATAATAATTATATCACTACTCTTAAGTTCTAATACATCTTTTATAAGTAGTTTAATTAATTTTATTTTGTCGAAAGTAAGATATTCAGGCTGTTTTAGAAAATTAACGACACTCACTAATAATGGTTTATGTAGGAGTATTTGATCTTTTTTTGATTGATAGTTTCTTTCTATTGATTCTTCATAATCGTAAATAGTACTCACTAAATCATCATAATTTTTGATATCTGTTGTTTTCAATTTATTTAACGCCTACTATATTTGTTATTGTATTGTTTTAAGTGATATTATTATAAATTAAAAAGAATTAAAAAATCTACCAATCCAATTCTTTTTAGTTTCATCAGCTTTCATTTCTATAAACTCTTGGTCACTTATACCCTGCCCATCATATTCATTTCTGCTATTGTGTTTTTTGTTTTTATGTTTTTTTTTCTCTTTTTTATATTTATGTTTTGAAGTCATGGCATTTTTATGCTCTTGCTTTTCATATTGAGTCGGTTGTCCACCTTTATTAGCCCAAACAGGCTTATCAGCCAAACTAATAGTTGATGAAATAAGAAAAACAATAGAAAAAATAGTCAATTTAGTATGCATCTCTATCTCCTTGAATTTATCTCTTACTATTATAACATAGAAGAATAGGGTAGTAAATAAAAATTATAATACTATAATTAAATATTTTAAATTAGTAAAAAAATAAAGTTTAAGAATGTATAATGTAGGTGATGTAAGTGGTGACCCCGAGGAGAATTGAACTCCTGTAACATGGATGAAAACCATGGATCCTAACCGCTAGACGACGGGGCCACTTTGTAAATGGTAAGTTGTTTTTTTGATTAGTTGTGCTGAAGTTTTTAGCGAAGCATACGATGATATGCGAACTGAAAGCTGAAGTGCAAATAATAAAAAAATGGTGTCCTGTGATGGATTCGAACCATCGGCCACATCATTAAAAGTGACGTGCTCTACCAGCTGAGCTAACAAGACAAACTCAAACATCTCTGTTTGTGAGCCGAAATTATAGACAAATAGAACTTATATGTCAAGATGTTAAGCATTAAATTATGAAATTTCTTAAAATGTGATATAAAAACTCACAAAATATCTTTTTGTTAATTAAAGAAATATAAAGAGAGTTTCAACTAAAATGATTAAAAAAGTTATGTGCCGTATTATAATTTAGGTGTTATAAAAGAATCTCAGGGTAAATATTTTAAAGCCAAAGAGTATTATATAAAAGCAGATAATTTAACTATTAAACCAGTTGATGTAACACGGCTGATTCATACAAGTAATTAGCTTAAGGCATACAGGAACCGATGGCTTGCCTTCGGCAGAGATATACAGAATAAAAGTACAAAGCGAAGGCAAGCCATCGTATCCATATTTTGTATGAATCAGCCATGGTTGATGTAATTAGTTCTGAATATCTTAGAATTGATACGATAATATATGAATGTCAAAAAACTAAAGAACAAATAAGTAGGTAAAATATGAGATTTTTATTAAGTGTATTAATAGTTATTTTCATATTTAATGGATGTAGCACTAAAGAAGACGACTCTTTTGTCCAGTCTATTTTTCAAACAAATGGTGCTGTTGCAGTAAGAGAGCAAACTGATATGTTAAGAGATTCTCTTTTAATATATAAAGAAAAACTAGATAAAAGAAATCCAAATCATTATTCTAAAAAAGATTCCTCATTTATTATAAATGAAATAAAATATAAAAAAAATCATATAAATTTTGAACTGTTAAAAGGTAAAAAAGGTGTAATATATAAAGATTATTTAAATATTGCTTTTGATAAAAATTATGTTAAAAATAGAAATGATTATCTGATATTAGGTATTTATAAGATGTTATATTGGGCATACACAATAGATAGAACACATACAATAACAACTATGCAATATGATATAAATAAGCTTCAAGAAGCTAATAAAATGATGCAAATAATTCAATATAGAGTTCAAACTGCTAAAAATAAAGATGGTAATTATCTGTTTTTAACTTGGCAAAGACAATGGCAAATTGAAGTTTTAAAAAAGATTAATCAAAATAAAGAGATAAATGTATCTCAATATTCAAATAAACAATTACTTTATCACTCAAATATGAATTTTCAAGTAATAAGTTCAAAAATGATTTTTACAATTCAAGAAACACTTAGATATTTAGGAGTTGAAGGGATTAGTTTAAGTACTCAGGCTGTTAAAAGTGTTTTTATGTTTTTATAAAAGAACAAGTAACATAAAAATAGTAGGTGTTAAGTATTAACTACACTTTGTTATAATTTCTCCAATTTATAACAAGGTTATTTTTATATGATTTCTAAAATACAAGATATTAAAAAAGAAGTGGCAAAAGTAGTAGTTGGTCAAGATAGAATGATAGATGGGCTTTTAATCGCTCTTTTATGTGATGGACATATTCTTATAGAGGGTGTTCCTGGACTTGCTAAAACTACAACTGTAAATGCACTTGCATCTTCTCTTGGGCTTGACTTTAAAAGAGTTCAGTTTACTCCAGATTTACTCCCATCAGATATTCTTGGTGCAGAGATTTATGACCCTCAAAATAACTCTTTTAAAATTAAAAAAGGTCCTATCTTTACTAATCTTTTATTAGCAGATGAGATTAATCGTGCTCCTGCAAAAGTTCAGTCTGCACTTCTTGAAGTTATGCAGGAAAAACAGATTACTCTTGGTGATACAACTTTTAAATTAGACCCTCCATTTTTTGTAATGGCAACTCAAAATCCAGTTGAACAAGAGGGTGTTTACCAACTTCCCGAAGCTCAATTAGATAGATTTATGTTAAAGCTTGTAGTTGATTACAATACTAAAGAGGAAGAACTTGAGATAGCAAGAAGAATCTCTAGTGGTAGCTTTGAAGAGATTCAATCTGTTATAACAGCAGATGAGTTAAATGAGCTTAAAAAAGCTATAAAAGAGGTTCATGTTGATGTTGAGGTTGAGAAGTA
>JAGGWE010000032.1 GCA_021157665.1 Sulfurimonas sp. | reverse complement strand
CTTTTTACTCTCCATGTTAAAACAAGTTTTTTATCTAATTTTCTATACCAAATAATGATTGATGGAATCACAGCAAAATAGAAAAATATTATAAAAAACTGCCCCGTCGTATGATAAGCAACAAAAGGAATAAAGAAATAAATCACATGCCATAAAGGTTTATGATGTTTTAAAATTACACGAGAAAGCTTATAATCATACCATTGAAGATTTGTGATAAGATACCAGCCAAGAACAGTTACAAAAAGAATATTTGTAACAAAAGAAACCAAAACTTCATAATTTTCCACGCTAATCTCCTAATGTTTCTAAAAAAATCTTTTCAAGCTCTTTTGAAACATCTTCAGCATGGTTCATAAAAAAGTAATGATCACCTTCATAAACTTTAAGCCTTGAATCTTCTATTAATTCATCAATCTTTTTTGCCGAACTTAATGGTGTCGCAGTATCATCTTTACCCCAACAAAGCAATGCTTTACCATGATAAAGAGAAAATTCAGATTCAAAGTTTTCATCAACAACATTTTTAAAAGTTTGATACATCGGTTCACTAAGTGATTTTGCATCTTCTGCTACAAAAAGTGAACGAAGTTTTGAGAGTCCAAAAACTTTAGCAACTTTAAAAAGTGCAATTTTTGCTTTTATTTTAACTGATTTTGGTATAAAAATTCCTGCACTTCCAACAAGAACTAATACTTTAGGATCAAGCAATAAAGCAACTTTACCACCAAATGAATGACCTAATATTATATCTTTTGAACTATTTATATGAATCAATAAAAGTTCAAGTATATTAGAAACATCTAAAGTATTTAAGGGATGAGAGCATGTACTTTTACCAAATCCTGGTAAATCAATATAAATATGACGAAAACCATTCATATATGGTGAAAAAGATTGTCTCATTAAATTTTTATTACTTCCCCAACCATGCAATATAATCAAATCAACTGTAGCATGTGGGTTTAATATCTCATAAGAGATATCAAATGTATGTTTATTATATTGAATCGATTTTATAGCCATTATTTACCTTTTGCTGCTGATATTGAATGAATATATTCATAATCAACCTTAGCTCTTTTAGCATGAGGAAGATTTGATGACAAAGCCTCTATACTAGCTTGAAAATCTTCAAAAAGATAATTAGCCATTGAACCAGGAATTGGGTTTATCTCATTTAAAAAAACCTCTCCATCTACAACAAAGAAATCACATCTAATTAATGCACCCTCAAACATATTTGTATAAACTCTCTCAAAATTTGTTTTTAATTTCGTGATAATATTATCAGTTAAATCAGCTTGTGAAACCTGTTCACTTCTTGAAAAATCCATATATTTTTTTTCAAAATCTAAAAACTCATCTTTTTGAGGCTCTTCAATTATAGAAAAATGAATCTTACCATTTGCCATATAACCAGCAAGATTATACTCTTTTACATTTTCTATAAATGGCTCAACTAAAACTGTTTTATCATACTCAAATGCCATATCTAAAGCATAATCTATCTCGCTTTCATCTCTAACAATACTAACACCTATAGAACTTCCAAGTGTGGCTGGTTTTACTATCAAAGGATAAGGTATATGTATATTTTTTATATCAGATACACTTAGTGTTTGATACTCTACACTTTTTATTCCTCTAGCTTCACAAAACCATTTTGTATATATTTTATCATATGAAAAAATACTAGCATTAATTCTTGGTCCAATATATTTTATAGAGAAAAAATCTAATAATGCAGCGATGGTACCATCTTCACCATCCCCACCATGAATAAGATTTAATACCGTAGCATTATACTCTTTAGATGAAAACATATTTTTTTGAATAAATGCACCATTTGAGAGAAACAATTTTGGCATCTTTTTATGTTCACCTTTAGAAAATGTAGTTGCTTTCATTTTAAATGAATCGATTAAATAAAATGTATGATCTTGATCACAAAAAACAAAACTTAAATCAAATCCATTAAGTTTCTCTTTTAAAGTTATAGCACTAACGATACTAATTTCATGCTCAAAACTAGCACCGCCAAATAAAATAGTTAATTTCAATATATATTTCCTTGATTAAATTGTTTGTAATAATTTTAAAGCTTCTTTTACAAGCGAAGCAGTATCTTCCGCTTCACATGAACTAAGAGCTTTTGATATTTTGTCTTTTTTAAATCCAAGTGATTCAAGAGCCTCACTTGCCTGTGCAAAAGCTTGACTTTTTGGTTCACTTGATGAAGATACAAGTTCTACATCAAAACCATTCAACTCAACTAAAATTCGTCCTGCACTTTTTGGACCTATACCTGGTACTTTTTTTACACCATTCATATCTTTATTATTTATTATAGTTGCAAACTGAGTTGGTGTATAAGTTGAACAAATTGCCATCGCCACTTTTGGTCCAACTCCATTGATTTTTATCAGTCTTTGGAACATCTTTTTTTCACCAATATCCAAAAAACCATATAAAAGTTGTGCATCTTCACGAATTATATGTGTTGTAAAAAGTTTTACCTTTTGACTTCCAATAGCAGAAAAAGTTTGCAAAGATATAAAAACTTCATAAACAACACCACTTACCTCAACATGTACAAAAGCTGGTTCTTTGTACTCAATAAAACCATTTAAACCTACTATCACTCATCCACCGCCTGAATTTCATATTCACCTTCTTTAACTTCAATAAGAGCAAATACCTTACCTGAAGAACCCTCTGCTGGCTTATAACTTATATCCATTTTCGGTTTAACTAACTTAAATATAAGTTCATTATAACCAACCCATCTATCTCTATTTATAATTCTAGCTTCAAAAATATTATCTTGAAATACAGAAGTTTTACTTCTTGTAATCTCTAATTGATTTTTCTTTAACACTTGAGACTCTTTAATATTTTTCAGAGTTTCTTGCATTTTTTGAAATTGTTTATATTTTTTTACAAAACTTTCAGGCAGTTTAACTCCACTTTTTTTATAATGTATCAATCTTTTTTTAACATCTTCAAAAGAGGCTGTATTGTTTTTAATAAGCCCAATATATTTTACTTCATCTTTTTTTAAATCTCTAATCTCTTTTTCCAAATTTTTTATATCATCTTGATTGTCATCTAAATCATGTTGAGTATCTTTTTTTAGTAAAGGGTCAATTGTAAAAACATTTTCACTTCCTTGAAGCTTTTTTATCTCAATAAATTTAGATGCAGTAGCTTTGACATGTGATGCACAAATCTCAATATTTATCTCTTTTGCTCTTATATTTCCACCAAGAGCTTGTGTTATTTCAACTTTATCACCATCAACTACACCATGTTCTAGTCTTGTAATATGAATATTTTTTCCATAAGCTTTACCCTTATGAACATTTATATCTATCTTATCTGCTCTAACCTCTGCTGTTTTATGTGTTTGACCACCAATATTTGCTCTTTGTGCCCATAACTTAGCGTTTGAACCAACATTTCCATCTATATCTATCTCTGTTACTTCAACCTGCATACCATTACCAATAGCATCTTTAACGGCATCTTTTTCAGTAACACTAATACTTACATCAGAATCTAAACCTGAGATTATATTTCCTGTAGTTTTAAAAGTTATAGAATCAATATCAACATCTGTTTTTATACTATAAAGAGTTCCTTCAAGTGATATGTAACCATTTTCATTTGCTATATACTTAATACTTTTTGGTGTATCTTCTTCTCTTATTGTGTCATCTATTGTAAAAGTTGGTTTATTAGTCTCTTCAGGCTCTTTAGCAGCCATAAACTCACCACGACAGTTTCTTCCTGATTTACCGATTTTAGCTTTTATATACTCTATAATAACTTCATCTTTTTCAACACTTTTGATAAATCCACGAGAAGCATAATCCATCTTATGATGCTCATCTATACTCTCTTTTTTATCATAATGCAAAATTATTTCATCATTTATAGTTAAAGTTGGTTCATAAGACTCAGCAATTAAAATAGTTTCACTTTTTGTATATTTAACTGTTTCTTCAACTCTAACATATGCTGATATTTTTGATACAGCTTCATTTATCATCTCATCAAAAATATTTATAAGTATTCCAGCACGAACCTTTGCTTTATTTATTAAAATTAATAATTCTCTATCAAATGTTGGAGAATATGAAACTTTTGACCCAGATTTAATACTAATATAAACTTTACATTTAGTAGCATTAGCTCCAACAGCAAGATGAAAATCGGAATATAGATCATCACTTTTTCTTGTAAAAAATTCAACTTCATAGATCTGTTTTATTTGAAAATGTGAATTTAAGAGTGCAGTTTTATCATCTAATTCATATAACTCATCATTAGCTATCTCTTCCCATTCTGCTTCTTTAGTGTCATCCATACGAGTATATGTTTGAACTTCTAAAATGTTAAAATCAATAGTGTTTACATTTACACCATACGATTTTGCTAGAGAGATTAACTCTTTAGCAACATTTTGCACTCTGATAACAGTAGGACGAATCTTTTTACTAGATGTAGTAGTTTTCTTATCGCTTGAACCAAATAATGCCATTTTATCATTCACCAAATTAATATTTAAATTTTTAAAGTCTATATTTTAACTAAACTTTTGTTAAACTTTTGTAAAATAAATATAAACAAATAAAGAGGTCCATGTTTAAAGCGATTTTTACCAACAGTTTTGGAATTTTAGTATCAAGAATCTTAGGATTTATCAGAGATTTATTTACTGCTTCAGTTCTTGGTGCAAATATATATAGTGATATATTTTTCATAGCTTTTAAACTGCCAAATCTATTTCGCCGTATCTTCGCTGAGGGTGCTTTTACTCAAGTCTTTATTCCCGCCTTTGCAAAATCAAGACACAAAGGTGTTTTCTCAGCTAATATTTTTATAGTTTTTCTCTCTATAATACTTATAATAACTTTACTTGTAAATCTACTTCCAGCCCTCGCAACAAAAGCAATAGCCGTAGGTTTTGATGAAAAAACAATAGAGATTGCAGCTCCTTTTGTAGCTATAAACTTCTGGTATCTGCCACTAATATTTGCAGTAACTTTTTTAAGCACAATGCTTCAATATAAACACCATTTTGCAACTTCAGCTTTCTCTACTGCCTTACTTAATCTATCACTTATTTTATCTCTTTACTTTTCACAAGACAAGACTCAAATTGAGATAGTTTATTATCTTAGTTGGGGTGTAGTTGTTGGTGGGATTTTACAGCTTTTAGTACATATTTTAGCTATTTACAACTATGGGCTATCAAAAATTTTAATAGGTGGCTTTAAACACTTAAGAGTTAAGTCAAAAATTATAAAAAAAGATACAAAAGAGTTTAGAAGTCAATTTTTTCCTGCCATGTGGGGAAACTCAACTGCTCAGGTTTCTGCCTTTTTAGATACATTTTTAGCCTCATTTCTTGTAACTGGTTCTATCTCTTACCTTTACTATGCCAACCGTATATTTCAACTCCCTCTTGCCCTTTTTGCTATCGCAACTTCTATAGCTCTTTTTCCAAGAGTTGCAAGATATATCAAAAATAAAGATGAAGATAAAGCACTAGAGTTTTTAGAAAAAGCATTTTGGTTTTTAACTGCTCTACTAACAGCAAGTGCCATAGGTGGAATAATCCTAGCAAAAGAGATAACTTGGCTTCTATTTGAAAGAGGTGCATTTAGCTCACTTGACACTGCAAACACAACCCTAGTTTTACAAATGTATATGATAGGTTTAATCCCCTTTGGTCTTCAAAAACTCTTTCTACTATGGCTATATGCCAAAGAGATGCAAATGATGGCAGCAAAAATTGCTACTGTTTCATTAGTAACATACATACTACTAGCCCTTTCACTAATCTCCCCAATGGGAGTAAGTGGTCTAGCCCTAGCAAGTACAGTCGGTGGCTTTGTAGGTTTCACTTTAACTATAAAGGCTTTTGGAGTAAAAAACTTTTTAGATATACTTCGCTCAAAAAATGCCCTTTACTTGGTTTTAGGTGCTATTTTACTTACTATTATTTTAATATTTTTTAAGGATTTTATCAGTGTTTATATTTGATTCAGTACAAAAAACAAAAAGAGAATTTATACCACAAGAGAAAGGCAAAGCGACTTTATATGTTTGTGGTCCTACTGTTTATGATGATGCTCATTTAGGTCATGCTAAATCTGCTTTAGTTTTTGACCTGCTTACTCGTGTGTTAAAGGCTAATGGTTACGAAGTGACTTATGCTAGAAATATTACAGATATTGATGATAAGATTATAAAAAAAGCTATAGAGCAAAAAAAAGATATCAAAGAGATTACTGATTTTTATACCTCAGCCTTTCATAAAGAGATGGCTGCTATCGGGGTATCTCGTCCAGATATTGAGCCTAAGGCTACTGAATCTCTTGAGGCTATGTTTGAACTTATACAAAAACTTATAGACTCTGGTCACGCTTATAAGACTGTTGATGGTGATGTTTATTTTGATACTGCTAGTGATAGCGAGTATTTGAGTTTATCTGCAAGAGTTCAAGATGAAGATGATAGACAAGAGCGAGTTGAAAGTTCATCTTTAAAGAAAAACCCTGCTGATTTTG
>JAGGWE010000163.1 GCA_021157665.1 Sulfurimonas sp. | reverse complement strand
CTCTTTATTTTGAATAATATTTTCAAAAGGTATTGCTACTATAGCACCTATGGCAATAATAATATAAAGTAATACTGCTATAAATATAGCACTATAAATTGCTTTTGGAATATTTTTTGTTGGATTGTCCATCTCGTCCATTGCATGAATAACTAACTGAAATCCTTCAAATGCAACAAAAGTTAGTGAGGCAACTATTAAAATAGATAAGATATTTAACTCCCCATTATTTTCCAAAAGAATTGGAATAGTAGTATTTGAATTATTAATAAGTACAAATGATATTGTTACTAAAATAATAAGTTTTGTATAAACCATAATATCTTCAAGTTTACCCATTCCCTTAACACTCCATATATTTACAAGTGTAAAAACCAAGATAATTAAACCAGCAATTACCTTACGAACCATTTCATTGTCAGCAAATTCAAATCCACTTATAGCATAAGAAGAGAAAGTATAAGCATATAAAGCCAAAGTACTAATAAATCCAAATACTACCTACCATCCTATAAGTGAAGCTGCAAATGATGAATTTGGAAAAGTTCTTTTAAAAAATGAATAAGTAGCACCTTCATCTTTATAATAAACTGCTAATTTAATATATGAATATGCAGCTAATAAAGCAAGTATGCCACCCACAAAAAAAAGCTAATGGGGTAAATACACCTACCATAGATACAGAGATACCTAAAACTGTAAATATTCCACCACCTATCATTCCACCAAGTGCAATAGCTACGAGTTCAAGAACTCCTAAGTTTTTACCTCTTTTTCTGTGAATATTTTTCATTTATCTCCTTTCTATTCATCAAAACAGTTTCCCAATTTTTCTAAATCCATACCAGTAAAGAATAACACCTAAAATCAACACTCCTCCAAAATATGGCAAGAGATCAACAAAGGAAGTACCTCTAAAAAAGATACTCTCACATCCCTCTATATAATAGCTTAAAGGAGATAGTGCAGATAGATATTGAAGTAGAGGATGCATAGCATATATTGGTGTCCATGCTCCACTTAAAAATATTATTGGCATCATAATTACAATAGAGAGTTGAGATATTTGCATAATATTTTTTGAAACTGCTGCTATAAATAGACCAATACCCGCAGTAGTGGCTACATAAAAAAATGTAAGGATAAAGAAGTGCAAAAGGTTTCCGTTTATTGGAACATCCAAGGATTGAAACAGAATTAATCCTACACTTAAAACAACACCAATCATTATGATGATAATTTGAGAGAGTGATTTTGCCAAGATAATAATCTTAGGATTAACAGGCATTAAAAGCATAATGTCCCAAGTACCACTCTCCTTCTCTTTTACAAAAGCGATAGCGGTTAAAATAGTTGTAAGCAGGGTAATAACAGATAAAAGTTCACTCACCCCCATAAAAAGTCCTGTATCGGCATTTTGATTAAAAAGTTTGTGCATTTTAAGTGCAACAGGGAGTTCTAGGTTGTTAAACTTCATTAGAATGTTTTGAATATAGCCTATTGCCATTAAGCTTTGCGATGCTGTGGTGGAATCTATGAGAATGTTTATAGTTGGGTTTAGTTTTTTATAATAATCTTTTTCAAATTGTTCATCAAAAATCATACCAACCATAATATTTTTGTTGTAAATGGCATCACTTAACTCTTTTTGTGATTTGTAAAATTTTGGAGTTTGAAACTCAGGGGAGTGTAGATTTGATAAAATCTTTTTGCTCATTCCACCTGCACTTTTATCTACAACACCAACTGCAACATTTTTTGCCTCTATCTCCATACCGTTTGCTGCTACATAAACCTCTGCTGTAAAAAAATATATTACTAAAATAACCAAACCAAAAGAGCGAAAAAAACTTATTAACTCTTTTAACAATATTGTGATAAATATCTTCACTTTATCTCCTTTTTAAGAAACAATAAGCCTAATAGAAAAAGCACAATTCCATAACCAAATAGTAATAGTAAATAAGAAATATTCGTAGGTGAATTAAACCCTTGCCCTATCAAAAAAGTATCATAAATGATATGATTATAATACATCACAGGATAGATGTGAGCTGTAATAAAAGCATCCCCACTCATAGAACTAATTGGCATAATCATTCCAGAATACATAAAAGCAGGGATAATAGTAAGCATAAGCGTAACAATAATAGCGACAATTTGAGATGATGCAATTATAGATACCAATAAACCAAAACCAAGTGCAGTAAATACATAAAACTCACTCGCTAACCAGAAAAGAAAAAAGCTTCCACGAAATGGTAAATCAAAGAGATAGGAGGCTACTAAAAAGATTACAAATATAGCTATTGATACAAGAAAAAATATAGCTGATAATTTTGCTACTAAAAACTCCCCTTTTGAAACTGGTGAAGAGTAAAAGTTAAAAATAGTTCCCTCCTCTTTCTCTTTTGCTATTATAAGTGCTGTTAAAATGGCAGGACTGATAAGCAATACCATACCAATAAGTCCAGGAACTATCATCTCTTCATCTCTTAGTGCTTGATTAAAAAGATTTCTTGTATTTATATTTATCATCCCACTGCTATTGATATTAAAATCATTTGCTAAATCCATAACTACACCTTGAATATAATTACTTATTGTAGTTGAACGAGAGGGAAAAGAGGCATCTATAAATACACCAATTTCTGTTTTTATACCTTTTAAAGAGTTTTTTTCAAATGATGATGGGATGATGATAATAGCATCAATATTTGCCTTTTTTATCTCTCTTAGTGCATCTTTTTCACTCATATTTTTAACTGTTGTTGTAAAATATTTTGAGTGTTCAAATTTTAAAATCATTTTCCTTGATATTTGAGAATTGTCATTATCAAGTATCAGAGTTCTTACTCCTGTAACTTGCATTTTTATACCGTAACCAAACAGTATTACAATTAAAAGTGGCATAAGATAAGGCATCATTATCATTTTTGTTCTTATTAGCTCTATCATCTCTTTTAAAAAATAGGCTTTTATAATTCTTAATCTCATTTGTAATACTCCAAGAAAATCTCTTCAAAACTTTTTGCATTTGGAAATTTTTTATAAAAATTCTCAACTTTATCGTCGGCGATTTTTTCTCCATCTTTTAGTAAAACTACTCTATCGCAAAATTCAGCTTCACTCATATAGTGAGTGGTGATAAGTATAGATATGCCTCTGTTGTTTTTCAACTCTTTTAAAAGTTCCCAAAATTGAGCCCTAGCAATTGCATCAACTCCACTTGTAGGTTCATCAAGAAACAGAACTTTTGGTTCGTGTAAAATTGAAACTGCTAAAGAAAATCTTTGATTAATACCTAGTGGTAAACTTTTTGGCATCTCATCTAAGTATTTTTCAAATCCTAACTCTTTTGAGTAGCTATCTATGAGTTGTACAGATTTTTTAGTATCAATTTTATGAATAGATGCAAAAAACATCATATTTTCCCTAACAGTCATATCATCATAAAGAGCAAAATGTTGGCTAACATAACCTATTTGAGATTTTAATCCATTTCTATCATCACTATCTTTGATTTTTTTATCAAAAAGTTCCAACTCCCCTCCATCAAGAGGAAGTAAGCCTAAAAGCATTTTTATAAATGTAGTTTTTCCTGCTCCATTTGCCCCTAAAAGTCCTAGAATTTCACCACTTTTGAGCTCACAATCCACATTTCTATTTGCATAAAAGTCACCAAATTTTTTAGTAATTTTAGTAGCTTTCATCACAACAATATTTTTATCTATACTCTCTTTAGATTTAGCTATTTGTAACTTTGGCAATAATCTATCTTTTTTTAAAGCATTAACAAAAAATAGTGATTCGAGTGTTGGTTTTTGATGTTGAATCTCTAAATTTTCTAAGCAGTATGTACTATCAGATATAGTGATATGTTTTTTATCTGTTGTTGTTTTTTCATAAACAAAAGGTTTAATCTCATTTATGAGTTGCTCTGAATTTCCTCTAGCAATAATCTCACCCTCATCAAAGAGCAAAATATCATCCATCTTTGAAGCCTCACCCATATAGGCTGTGCTAATTATGGAGATAGTATTAAACTCTTTTGCACTCTGTTCTAAAATCTCCCAAAGTTCAATCCTACTTAGTGGATCAACTCCAGTAGTGGGTTCATCTAAAATCAAAAGTTTAGGACGATGAAGCATAGTACAAACAAGAGATAGTTTTTGCATCATACCACCACTTAAATCACCAGCGCGTCTATCTAAAAACTTTTCAAGTCCTGCCATAGATAAAAGATGATTTTTGTACTCTAAAAACTCTTTATTTATCTTTATATCTCTAATGTCTGCAAAAAAATCTAAATGCTCTTTTATGGTTAAAGTTTTGTATAGAACAAGTCCTATTCCTTGAGGCATATACCCAATATTTAGCTTGATATTTTCTGCCTCTTTGGGTGATTTATAGATAAAATCATTGTAAATAATCTCTCCATCAAACTTTATTACTCCAGCAATAGCGTTTAATGCAGAACTTTTTCCAGCTCCATCAGCTCCAATGAAACCTAAGATTTTTCCATCATCTACTTTAAAGTTTAAGTTTTTTATAGCTATCTTTTTTTTATGAGATACAGCTAAATCTTTTACTTCTAGCATAATTAAATCTCAGGAATTTCATCTAAAGAGTTTGGCAGTTTTGCTCCATCAATCCCAATAATTCCAATAGCAGGAATTCCAAGTTTTAAAATAGGGTCATATTTGAGAGGTTTTAAACGAACTGCATACACTCTTTGAATCCTATCACTTCTAACACTTACATCTTTTGGTGTAAACTCTGCTTTTTGAGCTATACGAACCACTTTTGCTTTTATAGGTTTGTCTGGATTTGAATCTAAAAATATAACAGCACTGTCTCCTATTTTTATTTTACCATTGTTCATAGTGTCGATAAAGAGTTTAAGATAGTAGGAGTTTGTATCGCTTAGTGTTACAACACCCATACCAGCACCTACTACCTCGCCCTTATTTGCTATTTTTTCTATTACAAAACCATCTATTGGTGATTTTAGAGTTAGTTCATCTATCATAGCTTGTACTTCATCTCTATTAGCTTCTAGCTGTTTTATTTTAGCATCAAGTGATTTTAATTTTGTTTGCGATGCTCTAATATTTTGTTTTAAAATATCTATCTTTTTGAGATTGTCTTTTTGAATTTGTAAAGAGGTTTTAGCAATATTTATAGAGCTTAAAAGTTTCTCTTTATCTACTTTAGCAGATTCAAGTTCTTGTTTAGTGATTTTATATTTTAGATCTACAAGCTCAAATTTTTCTGATGTTATAGCCTTTGTTTCAAAAAGTTTTTTATATCTTTTGTACTCTCTTTTTGATTGTTGAAAATTAAAACTTACAGTTTTGATTTTAAGCTTTATGCTAGACAAGCTTTTTTTGATGGTTTTTAAATCATCTTCTTTTATTTTTACTAAATTTGGAAGCGTTTTTTCTAAAAGTTTTAGCTCCATTTTTGAAGCCTCAACAGTCTGTTCAAATGATAATTTTTCATTTTTTAGAGAGTTTATAGCCTCAACTAAACCTTTTAACTTATTTATAAACTCTTTTGAAGTGAGTGTCGCAACAATCTGTTTTTGCGTAACAGTATCTCCTTCATCAACAAAGACATCTTTTACGCGCGCAGGATATTTTGTATTGATTAAAATCAAATTCCCATCAATCCTACCACTACTAGCCACCAAACCTTCTGGCAACTCTTTACCGTTTATCTTGATATATATAAAATATCCAGAAACCCCAACCAATATAGCAACTAATATCATCGCAATATAATTTTTTAATCCTTTTAACATTTTGTATCTCCTTTTGTAGAAAATTTCTGTTTAACAGCAGCAACTTGTACTTTTTTATATGCATTGACTGTTCCTGGATACTTTATGATTTTTTTCATTTGATGAAATCCTTAATATTTTTGTTTGTATTGTAGTAATAAGAGGCATATGCTATTTGTAGATTATTTAATGCTGTTTCATATTGAGCTTTAGCAACTGTTTTTATACTTAAAGCGTCAAGATATGTTACATAATCAACAAGACCTACTTCATATTTTTTTGAAACAGTCTCAAATGCAGCCGTAGAAGATGTTAGTGAACTTTTTGCACTTTGTATTTGAGCTTTTACCATCTCTATTTTTAAAAGTGAAAGTTCAATATTTATATTTTGTTCATCTTTTAGTTGCTCTATCTCTTTACTAAGAGCATCTTTTTGCATAAGAATCGCTTCTTTTTGTTTTGAAACAGTTCCATTATCGTAAAGTCTCATATTAAGTGTAAGCATCAATACATTTTGATTATCAAGAGGAGTCACATGAGGATCTTCTCTGTCATATTCATATACACTATAACTGTCTTCTACTCGTAATTGTGGATAATATATAGCATTTAAACTATCTGCACTGAATGCTAGTGATGATGCATTCGCTTGGCGAGACAAGATAGCATCACTAAACTCTATTTGAATCTCTTGAGGAATTTTTATGAATGAGTCATCTAAAGTATCAATCTTTTTACCAACTTTAATACCAAGAAGTTTTTTTAAAGATATTATCTGATATTTCATAGAACTTATTCTATAAGTATTGTTGCTATAAGCAGCTTTTAATCGCTCAACATCATCTTGCGTAACAGAACCCACAGCATAAAACTTTTTGGCTCGCTCAAGGTTACTAGAGAGTTGTCTACTTGTCTCTTGTAGTGCTTCAAGTGTTGACTTTGCACTTTTTATATTATAAAAGTCTTGGGCAATTTGTAGTTGTAAACTTTTTCTATAAGCTAATGAGCTATATTTTGATGATTTAAGAAAAGCTTTGTTTTGCTTAATAGTATTAGATTTTCTTCCACCATCATATAAATCAACTCCAACTTTTGCATAAGCGCTAAATGTATTTCCTGGTTGAAAGGGAGAAGCGTCATCATCTCTCTTATAAAAAGCTCCTACATCTAGGGTTGGATAATAGGCACTTTGTGAAGATTCTACTTCACTCTTTTTTGCTTTTTCTATTAAAACATTTGAAGCAACTATTTTATTATTAGAAGTTGCAAACTCAAGTAATGACTGTAAATCATCTGCATATATAAAAGCAGGAATGATTAAAAGCAATATCTTTTTCTTCATCTCATCTCCAGAAACATTATCTTAGTTAGAAGATAACATAGAATCACTTAAATATGTCTTTCTAGTAAGATATATAATATATATACGCTATAATTTAATTATGAAAAAAGAATATTTAGATGATTTATATGAAAGTACATTAAAAGAAGAAAACAGTGTACTCGCATTAAGTTTACCAATAGCGCTGTTATATAAGTATATATTTAATAAAAACGCACACCTCTTACAAACAAATTATGATTTAACACATTCAGAAATTGATGTATTGGCTGTGCTATCTAGTTATAAAATCATGACTCCAACAGATCTGTATGAAGCGACAATCTTTTCATCAGGTGGTATGACAAAAATTTTAAAAAAACTCGAGCAAAAACAATTTATATCAAGAGTTCCATCAAATAAAGATAAAAGAAGTAAGTTAGTTAAACTTGAACCAAAAGGTGAAGAGATATTTCAACTTTGTTTAGTGAATGTCCTCAGAATAGATAACGAAATATTTTCTATATTAGATGAAAAAGAAAAAAAATCATTAGAAAAAATTTTAAAAAAACTCGTTTATTCTACACTTAAATAAAATCTACAATTTTTAAGTAAATTAATAAAGGTAGGCTAATGG
>JAGGWE010000055.1 GCA_021157665.1 Sulfurimonas sp. | reverse complement strand
TGTCGCAACAAACGACAAGGTAGTGGAAGGTCAAGTCGTAGCAGTAATAGGATAATTAAATGAAAATATTTGTTTTAAAATTACTTGCACTTCTTATGGTGTTTAGTTTTACTACTCTTAATGCTAACGCTAATGCTTCTGCTCATGCAGAAGCTTTATCAGCACATCAAGAAGAAACTTATCAATCTCAATCATTTTCAAAAATGGTTGGAGGTTTTTTAAATGCTACTGGTATAGCTGCTTTTATAAATCCAGATCCAAATGAATTAAGTTCACATGGTGATGAAATGAGTGATTTCCATAAGTCATGGGGTCGCCTTATTATGATATTTGTTACTTTCTTTTTGTTTTGGTTAGCTATTAGAAAAGGTTTTGAGCCTCTTTTATTATTACCAATTGCTTTTGGTGGGTTACTTGCCAATATTCCTATTGCTGGTATTGCAGGTGACCATGGATTTTTAGGTGTTATCTATAATATGGGTCTTGCAAATGAGATGTTCCCTATCATTATTTTTATGGGTGTTGGTGCTATGACTGATTTTGGTCCACTTTTATCAAACCCTAAAACAGCACTACTTGGTGGAGCTGCTCAGTTTGGTATATTTGGAACACTTGTTGGTGCTGTAGCACTTACTCAGTATGGCTTTGTTGATTTTACTCTTCAACAAGCTTCAGCTATCTCTATCATTGGTGGAGCAGATGGTCCTACATCTATCTTTATAGCTACTAAACTTGCACCTGAGCTTCTTGGAGCTATCGCAGTTGCATCTTATAGTTATATGGCGATGGTACCAATCATCCAACCTCCTATTATGAAAGCATTAACAACTGATGCAGAGAGAAAAATCAAAATGACGACTCTTCGTCATGTTTCAAGACTAGAGAAACTTGTTTTCCCTATCATGGTTCTTTCTCTTGCTATCTTAGTTCTACCTGAATCTACACCACTTATTGGTGCATTTATGTTTGGTAACTTCTTAAAAGAGTCTGGTGTTGTCGAGCGTCTTAATGATACTCTTCAAAATTCTCTTATAAATATTGTAACTATCTTTTTAGGTCTTGGTGTTGGTTCTAAACTAGCAGCTGATCAGTTTTTAGTTCCAGATACTATGTTTATTATGGCTCTTGGTATTATTGCATTTTCTGTTGGTACTGCTTCTGGTGTTCTTATGGCTAAACTTATGAATATGTTCCCAGGACATAAAGTTAACCCATTAATCGGTTCAGCTGGTGTATCAGCAGTTCCAATGGCAGCTCGTGTATCAAATAAAGTGGGTATGGAATATGACCGTACAAATATGTTACTTATGCATGCTATGGGTCCAAATGTTGCAGGAGTAATAGGTTCAGCCGTAGCAGCTGGTGTATTGATTTCTCTGTTCCAATAATTAAACTGGCATAAAATTTAAATAGCGATGCACTTGCTGCGTTGCTACGCTCGTCATGCACTACAGTGCACTTCCTTGCTAAGCGCCTTGCAATTACATCACTCTTTAAATTTTTTTACTTTGTGTTTATCTTTTTATTTTGAATTGTTATTAGAGAGGGGTTCTCCCCAAATTAATGGGAATTAGTGTTTATTCATAACTTCCACAATAAGTGGAATTACATTATGACTTTTTGTTTTATCTATAAAGCCATTAGCACCTAATACTTCAGCTTCTCTTTTGTTATTATTTCCTGTCATTGAGCTATTTACTATAATCGGTATATTTTGTGTTCTAGAGTCTTTTTTTAATGTTTGAATTACTGTAAAACCAGACATTTCAGGCATCTCTATATCTGTGATAATAGCAGGTATTATACTTTGATCAGGCATAGCAAATATATAGTCAACAAGTTTTTTACCATTATCAAAAAGTTTCATATTAATTTTTGAATTTTGAAAAATTTGTATTAAATGTCTTTGTGCCGTTCTTGAATCTTCGGCAATAAGTACAGTACCGTTAAGAAGTTTTTGAGGCATTGGCATATCTTGTATATTTGATGGAGATTCAAGTACATCTACCATAGCTTGTGGAATAACATCTGCAAGAAGTTTTTCATAATCTAGTATTAGGCATAGACTACCATCTTCAAGTCTTGTGTCATTTATTACGACACCTTCATCTTTAAGTCTATAGCTATCTGGTGCATGCATCTCATTCCAATTCTTTTTGATAACCCTATAAGCAGACATAATTCTTAATCCTATAACTATTCCATTAAAATCACATATCAATATGTTTGATCTATGAAACTCATCTTTGTTTAAATGAGTGCCTAACCATAAAGGAAGATTTAAAATAGGAATTTGTAGTCCACGAAGCACTATTGTACCTTCAAGAAGGTTGTGAGCAGAAGGGATTTGCGTTAAAAAATGATTTTTTGCTTCAACAACTTCTCTTGTTTTAAAAACATTAATAGCATAGTAAGCAGAATCATCACTTTCGTTTATTCTAAAAACAAGTAGTTGAAGTTCATTGTTCTTTGCTAAGTTTGTAGCTGCATCAACATTATCCAAAACAGACATTTTACACCTTTATTTAAATATTGCTTAATAGTATCCAAAACAAAATGAAATATGCTTGAATGTTAAGTGATGTGTCGGTAGAATATATTTATATTTATAAAAAGGTAATTATTATGAAATTTATAACTCTTTTGTTTGTGCTTAGTACACTTCTCTTTTCTAAGGTTTATTATGCAAAAGTTGAGCCCTACGAATTAAGAACAATATCTTCGAATGTATCTGGTTTGGTTCTTTTTATTGATGAGGATATGATAGGTAAAAAACTATCTTCTTCCTCTTATATCAAAATAGATTCTGAACTAGATGAGAAAGAATTAAAATCTATAAGTAGTAAGTTGATTTATTTAAAAAATACGGTTGATGCAAATGAAAAAGTGCTTAAAAACTTAGAAGAACTTTTAAAAAAGAAAAGAGTCAATTATGACAAAGTTAAAGTGCTTAAAATCAAATCATCTGTTGAAAAAGATAGAGAGTTTTATGATTTAGTAAGTAGTGAAAATCAATATTTAAATACAATGAAAGAGATTAATAACTTAAAAATTCAAATAGCAGATTTAAAGTTAAGAAAAAATCATCTTCTTAGATCAGTTAAAGATAAAAATCTTAAGGCTGAAGGTTTTGTACTTTATTCTATATCTGTTAAAGTTGGTCAAGTTGTTGGTATATCAACACAATTAGCCCAAGTTGCTGATGTTTCAAGAGCAAAGTTGAGTATTTATTTAGATGAAGAGGATTTAGTTGGAATTAATCAAAAAGATATTTATCTTGATGGTGTAAAAAGCGAGTATAAACTCTCAAGAGTTTTAAATATAGCAGATTCGAAAAACATATCAAAATACATGGCTCAAATAATTATAAAAGCACCAACTATTTTTTCTAAACTTATAGAAGTTGAATTAAAGTGAATTTAAAAACTGCTTGTCCACTTGATTGTTATGATGCTTGTGGTATTAGCTATGAAAATGGTTTAATAAAAGCAGTTAAAGATGGATATACTTCAGGTTTTTTGTGTCCTCATTTAAATCATTATTTTAAATTTGAAACAATTCAATCACCAAGATATAAGGGTGAAGAGATTAGTTTAGAAAATGCACTTTTAAAATTAAAAGAGATGTTAAAAACATCTGAAAAAAATAAAATTCTTCATTATCGTGGTAGTGGAAATTTTGCTTTAATGCAAGAGGTGACAGATCATTTTTTTGCCTCTTTTGGTGCAACTTTAACTGATGGAACTCTTTGTGATGGAGCAGGTGAAGCAGGGATAATAGAGGGGAGAGGTAGTAATAAAAATATGCCTTTATCAGAGATTGCTAAATCTGAAGTGGTGATTGTTTGGGGGAGAAACCCACATGCCACATCTTCTCATCTTCTACCACTTCTAAAAGATAAAATTATTATTGTTATTGATCCTGTAAAAACTAAACTTGCAAAAACTGCTGATTTACATATTCAAATAAAACCTCATGGGGATTTGTCTTTAGCAATGCTTTTAACTAGATTTTTATATATTGATGATAGTTGTGATGAAGAGTATTTAGAAGAGTTTGCTAGTGAATTTGAGGACTATTATGAGTTGACACAAAGTATAAGGATTAAAGCAACTCTTGATGAGATTGGTGTATCGCTAGGTCAAGTTGGAGAGATTATAGAGTATGTAAAGGGTAAGAAAGTTGCAATAGTTTGTGGTCTTGGTATTGGAAAATATAGTGATGGTGCTGATGTATTAAGAGTTATTGATGCTTTTGGAGTTAGTCTTGGTTTGTTTGGTAAAGAGGGGTGTGGAGTTGCTTATTTAGGGAATTCAAAAGAGGGAATTACTTCACCATTTAACACAAAAGCCAAACGAATTTCAAAAGTAAATAGTGAGTTTTCAAACTATAAAACTGTTTTTATTCAGGGGGCAAATCCACTTTCTCAAATGCCAAATACTACAAGAGTTAAAGAGTCTATCTCCAAAGTTGAAAATCTTATCTATTTTGGTCTTTATGAAAATGAGACAAGTGAGATTGCTGATCTTGTTATTCCTGCTAAGAATTTTTTATCTAAAGATGATATTAGAACTTCATATTCCCACAATTTAATGATGAGTATGCCTAAGCTTACAGAGTCAAATATTGGTATAAGTGAATATGATTTAAGTGCTTATTTATGTAAAAAGTTTGAGATAGAGTTACAAACTCAGGAATATTATTTAGAGTATTTTAAAAATTTTTCTGTTTTAAATATGGATGGCATGTGGCATGTGGAAAATAGAGATGAGATACCATATAAAAATGGTTTTGATACAGACAATGGAGAGTTTCTTTTTTTAGAAGAGTTTGATAAATTTACTGATATAAAAGATAAATTATTTTTAATAACTCCAAAAAGTGTAAAAAGTTTAAATTCACAGTTTAAAAGAGAAAATAGTGTTTATTTAAATAGTTCTCATAGTTTTAAAAATAATGAGATAATAAATATATCTTCGGCATGTGGAAGCGTAAAACTAAAAGTGAAAATTAATGATGATATAAGAGAAGATTGTGTTTTGATTTATAGTGGTACTTTAGGTGTAAATAACTTAACAAGTTCAAAACATTCACTTGATGGAAAATGTGCAATATATCAAGAAGAAAAAGTAGAATTATCTAAATTTATAGAAGTTGAATGAAAGTGAATTTAAAAACTGCTTGTGGTATTAACTATGAAAATGGTTTAATAAGAACAGTTAAAGTTTGCATCAGTAAATTAAACTCTAAGCAGATTGCAAAATAATTTCATAAGACTCTAAAAGTTCTTGAAATTTTTTTGTATGTAATCTTATAAGCTCTTTGTCATCACTTGTTATTTTATCTTGATGTAGTTCGTTTGCTAGATATTTATACTG
>JAGGWE010000176.1 GCA_021157665.1 Sulfurimonas sp. | reverse complement strand
TCTTTAGCTCATCCACTTCGCCGTTTTTTACTAAGTAGCTCAGTTGGTTATGCACCAATCGCTATCAAAATCGAGGGTGCTAAACACGAGTTTGACTCTGTTCGTGGTATGCTTGAAGATATTTCAGATTTTATTTTAAATCTTAAAGAGATTCGTTTTAAACTTAATAGTGAGGATACTGAAGCTGAAGTAAATTACAGTTTTACAGGTCCTTGTGTTATTACAGGTAAAGATTTAGCTAGTGATGAAGTAGAAGTAGTAACTCTTGATGCTCCACTTGCAACTTTAAATGAAGATTCTACTCTTAATTTTTCAGTTAAGGTGGCTCAAGGTATAGGTTATGTAGCTAGTGAAGATACTTATGATGAATTAGAAGATGGATATATCGCACTTGATGCATATTTCACTCCTGTTCGTTCTGCGACTTATAAAATTGAGAATGTTCTTGTAGAAGACAATCCTAATTTTGAAAGAGTTGTTATGAATATTAGAACTGATGGACAAATTTCACCAATTGATGCATTTAGAAACTCTTTAGAGGTTATGTATGCTCAATTAGCAGTGTTTAATTCAGAAATCAGTATCAAAGCTCCAACAACTATTGAAAGAGTTGAAGAATCTCCTGATTTGAAAAAATTAACTACAAATATCGATAGTTTAGGTTTAAGTGCAAGAAGTTTTAACTGTCTTGATCGCTCAAATATTAAACTAATAGGTGAAATTACATTAATGAGTACTAATGACTTAAAAAATGTTAAAAACCTAGGTAAGAAATCATATGATGAAATCGTTGAAAAAGTGCAAGAGTTTGGTTTTGCAGTTGGCGCTGATTTAGCAGATGATGTTGTTACAGCATTAAAAAAGAAAATAGAAGCCAATCAGGCTTAATAAGAGGATATTAGATGAGACATCGTCATGGATACCGTAAACTAGGTCGTACAAGTGCACACCGTGCTGCTTTACTTAAGAACCTTAGTATTTCGTTAATTGAACATGGTAAAATTGAAACTACTGCTATTAAAGCAAAAGAACTTCGTTCTTATGTAGAAAAACTTATTACAGTTGCTACTAAAAATGATTCTAACGCTCATAGAACAGTATTCGCTGCGCTTCAAAGTAAAGAAGCTACAAAAACTTTAGTAAATGAGATAGCTCCTAAATATGTTGACCGTAACGGTGGATATACTAGAATTACTCGTACTAGAATTCGTCGTGGTGATGCTACGACTATGGCATTTATAGAACTAGTTTAGTTTATAATATGTCAAACTCCTTCTAGTTCCCAAGTTCCACTTGGTAACTCATATACAATATGCATTCCCAAGTCCAAGTGCCCCTTGAGGGTATAAACTTGGGAATGAGAGTTAATTAAATCTTCCACATACTAAAATACTTTAACAAAAAGTGAGACAACAATGAGTAATTTCGCATTTGGAACAATTAGAATTAGTGAACATAATCCTCAACATATTTCAGCCTTAAAAGAAGCTATTAACTCTGGTATAAAAATGATAGATACTTCATCAAACTATATGAATGGAGCATCTGAGAGAGCAGTAGCCCTAGCACTTAATGAGTTTGATGATAGTATAGTAGATGATATTGAAATTGTAAGTAAATATATGCTGAGCCAGAATTTCGATGAGCAGTTAAAACTATCTATGGACAGATTAGGTAAAAAATCATTAGATTGTTATTTAATTGAATATCCTGAAGAATTTCTAATAAAAGCAGTTGAAGACAATACTGATAAAGATGATAGACTTGATGAGATGAATGCTAAATTTTTTGATGCTTTTTTAGATTTAGAGTTAGCTATTAAAGATAAAAAGATTTTTTCATATGGTATATCATCGGATGCTTTTTCCTTAAATCATTCAAGTGAATATTTTTTACCTTATGAAGATATTTTAACTCTTGCAGAGGATGCTGCTAATGAGATAGGAAATGTAAAGCATTCTTTAACAACTATTGAGTTACCAATAAATCTTTTGGAACAAGATGGATTAAAGTGTAGTTCTTGGGCAAAAGAGAATGGACTTAGAGTTTTAGCAAATAGAGTATTTAATGCACAAAAAGAAAATTTAAATTATAGATTAGCTGATTATGATGAAAGTAATGAGTATTATCACCATCTAAATGAGTTAATGGAAGTTTGTGATAATGAGATGCTTAAACCACTTTATAATCTGGTTGAGCAACTTGATGAAACAAAACATAAATTTGCTTGGATTGGTGATTATGATTCTTTTCTTTATACTCAAATGATTCCTCATATCAAGAGTTGTTTAGAAGTTATAGATGAAGAAAATAGAGAAGTTATGCTTAATTTTATAGATATGTTTTTAACTGAATATAGAAAGATGGTGGCTTATGAGTGTAGTAAAACTACAAAAGTTGTTTTAAAAGATATATTTAAAGAGTGTTATAGTTCAATGCAAGAGTGTGCTTTGAAATTTTTAATTGAGAGAGAAAGTGTTGATTATATTGTGATTGGGATGAGAAAACCAACATATGTAAATGAAATAATGTCACAATTGGATTAAAAATATCAAGCTAATTATATTTTTTATCACTTGTTAAGCGATATTGTTCTATTTTATATTAATAAAAAAATAAAGGATGCCAGATGATTCCCTTTAGTGATGAAGAGTTAATGAATCCAGTAAGAAGTGCAATAGATAAGGTTCGTCCAGTTTTAGCCCTTGATGGTGGTGATATTGATTTTATAACAGTTAAAAATTCAAATGTATATGTTCAATTAAAAGGGGCATGTATAGGTTGTGCTAGTAGTGGTTCTACACTAAAATATGGTGTTGAGAGACAACTTCGCATGGATATTCATCCTGAAATCTGTGTGATTAATGTACCTATTGGTATGGAAAATGATATAGATAAATTATAGGAAAAGTAAAAATTATGATCAACATGAGTAAATATAAAACATTATCACAAGCAAAAGATAGTTTTTCCCAAGCTGATTATAAAAATGCTTTAGAAAAATTTGCCTATGTTTTACAAAATTTCCCAAATTCTAAAGAAGCTTATAATGGTGTTATTTTATCAGAAATGGCTATGAGTGGAGAGGGTGGTGCTGAAGCTCTTTTTGATTATTATGAGATATTAAAGAAGGAAGATAAAGATGAAGCTGATGTTATTATTGGTGATATATTAAAAAATCTAGACGGAACACTAGATCAACTTGGTGAAATATTTGCTGAACCAATGCGTGATAGGATTGAACAAGAAGATGGAATTCTTTATCAAGATTTTAAAGATATTGTAAATTCTGGAGAAAATTTTAAGGATACTTTTGAAAATATTATGTTTTCAACAAGAGTTATCATAACTAAAAAAGAAGATTTCATTGATTTTTTAGATAACTTGATAGAGCATGGTTATACAGATATGGCTTTAACATATTTAGAAAATGCACTTGGTGCTTTTCCAGCGGATGAACCACTTAGAAAATTATTAAAAAAATTAGCCAAAGGCAAAAAAAATTGAGAATTGAATTACCAAATCAAAAATTTAAGTATGTAACAGAAAACTCACAAGAGTGTAATAGTGAGACAGCTTTTGTTTTAACAACACAAAATGAAAAATATCTTCAAAATGCTAAAGAGAATAATGCCCATTCAATTATAAAAATAACAGATATAGCTGAATTATTTGGTATAAATAAAATTAAAATAATTGGAATTACAGGAACAAATGGTAAGACAACCACAGCTAGTGCAATCTACTCTTTTTTACTTGATTTAGGTTATAAAGTTGCGATGCAAGGTACTCGTGGCTTATTTATGAATGATGAAGTATCAGAGGGTAAAACGCTAACTACTCCATCTGTTTTAAATACATATAAGCATATTTATCAGGCAGTAACAGAGGGTTGTGAATACTTTATAATGGAAGTAAGCTCACATGCCATAGTTCAAAAAAGAATTGAAGGTTTAAATTTTGAACTTAAAATTCTTACAAATATCACTCAAGACCATTTAGATTACCATAAAACAATTGGTGAATATATTGCTGTAAAAAATAGTTTTTTTCAAGATGAGGGTAAAAAGCTGATAAATAAAGATGAGCCTCGTGCTGCTTTTAATATTAAAAATACTTTTACATATGGGATAGAGCATCCAGCAACATTCAGACTTATGGCATATTCTTTAAATGATGCTTCTAGTGGAATTATTCAACATTTTCAAGAGATAGTTCCTTTTACAGCATCGCTACATGGTTTTTTTAACCTTTATAATTTAATGGCGGCAATTTCAGCTGTGCAAATTATAACAGGCAAAAAGCTCGAAGAGATTGCAAATGTTGTTGATAACTTTGCAGGTGTAAGTGGAAGAATGGAACAGGTTTGTGAAGTTCCAAATGTGATAGTTGATTTTGCACATACACCAGATGGGATGCAACAAGTTTTAAATGCACTTAAAGAGAAAGAACTTCTGGTTGTTTTTGGTGCAGGTGGAGATAGAGATAAAAGTAAAAGAGCATTAATGGGTAGAGTTGCTGCTTCTTTAGCTAAAAAAACTTATATAACAAGTGATAATCCAAGAAATGAAGACCCACAACTTATAGTTGAGGATATTCTTGAGGGGATTGAAGATAAGAGTAATATTATTGTTGAGTTAAATAGAAAAAAAGCTATAGAGATGGCTCTTGATGATCAAGAAGAAAATGAAGTTGTTGTGATTTTAGGTAAAGGTGATGAATCTTATCAAATTATTTATGATGAAAAAATTCCTTTTGATGATAGAAAAGTTGTTAGAGAACTCTTAAATATATAAGTTATCTTATGAAAAATATCTTTAAAAAGATATTTTTGCTATAATTCCATTAAAAATTTAAGGAGAATTCTATGGGAATTCCTCAACCAGCGTTTTATATCTTTAAATGTGAGCAATCAGCTCCTCCAGGTATGCCAAAACCATCATGTGTAACACCAGCTACTCAAGACCTTTTTCAGTATCTTGCAACAAAATTAATGCAAGATGGAATTATGGGTACTGTTCAACCGATTCGTACTTCATGTCTTAACCGTTGTTCTGCAGGTCCAGTTATGTTAGTAGAACCAGGTCATACAATGTATGTAGGTCTTACAAAAGAGAAAATCGATAGAATTGTTACTGAACATATTATTGGTGGAAATGTAGTTTCTGAGTATGTTATTGAAGATGAGCTTTGGGATGAAGCAATATCTCCAACTGAGATGCAAAAACAGATGGGAAGATAGGAAGAGTTATGACTATTGATATGTTGTACAGCAAAATTCATCGTGCTACAGTAACTGATGCTAACTTAAACTATGTTGGCTCTATTACTATTGATGAGGAGCTTTTAGAAGCTGCAAAGATGAGAGTTGGACAAAAAGTTGAGATTTTAAATGTCAACAATGGTGAGCGTTTTACTACTTACATTATTTTAGGTGAAAGAGGTAAAAGAGATATTTGTCTAAATGGTGCAGCTGCTCGTAAAGTTCATCCAGGTGATAAAGTAATTATAGTTGCTTATGCTACTTATGA
>JAGGWE010000049.1 GCA_021157665.1 Sulfurimonas sp. | reverse complement strand
TTTTAAAATTACTTGTATCAGATTCACTATAATGTTCTAAATCAGATTTAATCTTTTGAATCTCAATCGTTGAATTATCAGATTTTTCAATCATATCTATTAATCTAAGAGATAATTTATCAAGTACACCATCAATAGATGAAACCATCTCTTTAACACTATCTTTATCAAGTGCTATTCTAAGTGAAATAGCTGATTTAATTTCCTCAGCAATACTTACACTATCTAAAAGGTCAGGATTTGTTTTAATTTTATTACTTATACTAGCTATCTTATCATTTACACTTGATGCTATTGATGGAACTAATGAAGAGATTAATAATGATGATATCATTGATAAATCTGCACATTTATTTGAAGTTTTATTAGATGGTGAAATATGTAAATTTTCTATAGTTTTTTTCAAATTTGTATTATCAATACTACCAAAAGAGTTTAACTTTTCTAAAAAAGAGTTATCATAAGTTGTTAAAAAGTTTATCCAAAGTTGTCTAAACTGATCTATTTGAGATACACTTGGAGATGAGTTTAGTAAACTTATACTTTTAAGAGCTAACTCAGTAGCCTCTTTATTATGTAAAACCTCTATAACTTGGAGAACTCTTTTTAAAAAAATCGTTTGAGAATCTAAAGTTTTTACACATTGAGAAGGGTTTGTTCTATTTAACTTAGAGATTAAAAAACGAGTAAACTCTTGCATTGTTTTTATTCTATACTGAGTTAATTCTTTTTGAAAATCCTTGTTAAGAGTTTTTGTAAGACTATCAATATGATTACAATCTTGAGTATTCATTCCAGCTTTACTTGCTTCTTTACAAAAAGCCTCAGCATAAAAATCAGGAGTTAATAGCTTACCTTCTAACTCAAGTCTTTTAATAGCTTTTTTTATAATACTTTGTATTGTCATCTTTTAATCCTCTTTTTCTTGTCCCTTATTTTCTCTAGCGCCTTCTGCCGAAACTTGAGCAACAAATGATTTTATAGCTTTTTTTGCACTCTCACGAATAGCATCAAATCTTTGTTTATCACTAATTATTGCATTTGGTCTAATAGCAAAATCATATGTCCCTCTAGCACTATATGATTTACTCACATCATTAGTAGTTCGAATAATACTAAGAGTAATATTTGTTCTATAAGATATAACAAAACCATCTTTATCATACTGAATAGGTGAATACGATGGATCTCCTAAACTTAAATCTAAATGTGTTTTAGATAATGATTTGTCTGTCAAAGAAGCATGAAATACTTCTATAATAGCAGCATCAACTGCATCTTTAATTATAACTGTATTTTCAGGGTCAATTGCTGAAATCACAACGCTTGTACTTATACTATCACCAACAACTGCTCGTGAAAATTTAGCACTTGGAGTATATCCACATGCCGAGAACAATAGCATTACTAAAAATAGCGATATTAATTTCATATTTATCCTTTAACTACAATATTTACAAGTTTTTTAGGAACAACAATCTCTTTTACAATCTCTTTGTTCTCTAACCATTTAGCAGTTTTTTCTTTTGCAAGTGTGATAATATTTTCTTTACTCTCATCAACTGCAACCTCTATCTCTGCTCTTCTTTTTCCATTTATAGAAACACCAAGAGTTATGCTATCTTCTACAAAAACTTCATCTAAAATTATTTGTTTAGTCAAGTTATTTAATGAAAAGTATTTCTCACTTATCTCACATGCCACATGGGGAATAATAGGCTCCATAATCGAAGCTAAAATCCAGTAACCCTCACTCCAAACATCAGAGTTTGACTGAGCATTAAGTGCATTCATTGCTTCCATCGTTCCTGCTATCAAAGTATTAAATGTGAATTTTTCATTATATACATCATTGGCTCTTACTAGTGCTTCATAAACTTTCTTTCTTGCAAATTTTTCATCTTTAGAAAGTTCGGCATGTGCGATTTTTGGGATAGATTCACATGCCACGATGTTTGAGCTTCTATCAAAAAATCTTTTTATAAACTTATGAGAACCCTCTACTCCACTATCATTCCACTCTAATTCTTGAGTAGGAGGTGCAGCAAACAAAATAAATAATCTTGCAGTATCTGCTCCAAATTTCTCTATAATCTCATCAGGATCAACAGTATTTCCTTTAGATTTACTCATTTTTGAGCCATCTTTTAGAACCATACCTTGAGTTAAAAGATTATCAAAAGGCTCATCAAAATCCAAGTAACCTAAATCACGAAAAACCTTTGTAAAAAATCTAGCATATAAAAGGTGTAAAACAGCATGTTCAATCCCACCGATGTAGTTATCAACACCCATCCAGTATTTAATCTGTTCAGCTGAAAATGCTTCATCTTGCATATTTTCAGGCGATGCACAAAAGCGTAAAAAATACCAAGAAGACTCTACAAAAGTATCCATAGTATCAGTTTCACGAATCGCATCTTTACCACATACTGAACATTTACAATGCTTCCAAGTTGGATGATTATCAAGTGGATTACCCTCACCTGTAATTTCCACATCATCAGGAAGAGCGATAGGAAGATTCTCTTTTTTCTCCATAACTAAACCACAATCCTCACAATGGATAAACGGTATCGGAGTACCCCAATATCTTTGTCTTGATACACCCCAATCTTTTAGTTTATAGTTAGTAGTTTTTTTACCAATATTTTTTTCTTCAAAATACTTGATAATGTTGTACTGAGATTTTTTAGAGTTCATCCCATCAAATTCGCCAGAGTTAAAAAGCTCACCAACTTCTGTGTAAGCTTTACCATCTTCTGCTTTACCATCAAAAGGTTTTATAACTAATTTTATCTCTAAATCATACTTTTTAGCAAAATCAAAATCTCTATCATCATGAGCTGGAACAGCCATAACCGCCCCACTTCCATAATCCATAAGAACAAAATTAGCTATCCAAACAGGTATAGATTTTCCAGTTAAAGGGTGGATAACATTTAATCCTAGTGGTATTCCAGATTTTTCTTTTTGTCTATCTATTGAAGATGTAGTTTTCATCTTTTTAATCTCTACAATTATTTCATCACTTAAAAGATTGTTTTCAATCATATAAGTTACGATTGCATGTTCAGGTGCTAAAGCAGTATATGAAACTCCATAAACAGTATCAGGGCGAGTTGTAAAAACATCAAAACTTTTAAATTGTTCGTTAAGCTTGGCATGTGAACTTTCATCAAAAAATAAGTCAAAAGCTAAACCGTTTGATTTTCCTATCCAATTATCTTGCATTGTTAAAACTTGTTTAGGCCAACCACCCTCAAGTTTTTTTAAATCGTCTAAAAGTTCATCAGCGTACTTTGTAATTTTAAAATAATACTGATTCATATCTTTTTTAACTACAGGAGTATCACATCTCCAACAACAACCATCAATCACCTGCTCATTTGCTAAAACAGTTTGGTCATGTGGACACCAGTTTAGTAAACCTTTTTCACGGTAAAGCAAACCTTTTTCATACATATCGATGATGAAAGCTTGTTCAAACTTAGTATAAAGTTCATCACTTGTTGCCATCTCTCGTTTACGAGAAAACGAAAAACCAAGAGAATAAAACTCATTTTTCATATAGTCTATGTTATCGTAAGTCCATGTTTTTGGATTAGCATTATTTTTTATAGCAGCATTCTCAGCAGGCATCCCAAAACTATCAAAACCGATAGGATGAAGAACATTTTTTCCCTGCTGTCTGTGAAAACGAGCAAAAGCATCACTAATAGAATAGTTTCTAACATGCCCCATATGAAGTCTTCCACTTGGAAATGGAAACATACTTAAAATATATTTTTTCTCTTTTGTAAAATCTTCACTTGGCTCAAAACTATCATTTTCTTTCCAATAGTCCTGCCATTTTTTTTCTATCTCTTTTGAATTATATTCCAATATACTTTTCCTAATACTCTTCATGTGATTTTGAACTCTCTATATAAACTAATCCCATAGAAAATATATTTGCAATTAATGCACCAATCGTTAAAGCGATAGCCCACTCTAAATTTCCAATAATTTCCAAGTATACAAATGCTGGAATAAGATGTAAATCAGCTACTAAAGATGAAGCTAAAAGTTCAGCTGAAAGAAGATTTCTAACACCAATTTTCAAAAATGTAGAAACAAGATTTAAACTCGCAGCTACGAAAAGTGCTGCTGCAGTATGCTCATACAAAAACCCTGCAATTGATGTCAAACTCATTAAAGAGAAAAAAACATAAATAACTTTACCCCAATCCATAGCAAATCCTTAAATTAATTAAGGAGATTATACAAAAAATATCTTAAGGGGTGACTGAATGAGATTTTTATTAAAGATAATTATGTTATTATATAAAAAATAGAGGAGGTTGATATGAGGTCGATTATTGAAATTTTCTTTATATTTCTTGGTCTTAGCTTTCTAACTTTTATAATTTTGTTAGGTTTACATAACATTGCTCTTATTAATTTAGATGATTTAGAGTTTGTAGTTATCTCTGTATCTATAGGTTTTTTAATGTCAGTATATCACTTTAGAAATACGATAGTAGATGAGGGGGAGTAACCCCTCTACATAACTCCAGATTCATACTGGTCACGCATTCTTTGTTTTTCAGCTTCTCTTTTTGTTTTAACTGCTAATTTAGCATGATAATTTTTCACATCAAAACCAAACCATAAAAGGATAGGTGAAGCAATAAAAACAGATGAGTAAGTACCAACTATAATACCTATAAGAAGTGTAAATGCAAAAGCATGAATAATCTCACCACCAAACATAAATAGTGTAAATACAACAAAGAAAGTTGTAAGTGAAGTTAAAGTTGTTCTTGCCAGTGTTCTAGTAATTGAGTCATTAATTGTATCTGTTAAATTTATATTTCTAGAGTTTGTTATCCCCTCTCGAATCCTATCAAACACAATGATAGTATCATTAAGAGAATATCCTAAAAGTGTTAAAAGAGCAGCCAGAACATCAAGATTTACATCTAAACCAACAAGAGTGATTGCACCAAGAGCTAAAGATATATCATGAATAAGTGCAATGATAGAAGCAACTGCAAAACGCCACTCAAATCTAAATGCAACATAAATTAAAATCCCTATAGTTGCTAAAATAAGAGACATTATACCTTTCTCTTTTAACTCAGCACCTACAGTTGGACCAACTATATCAACACGACGAATCTCAAAGTCACCAGTATCTTTTAAGGCTTCTCGTGTAATATCTCCAATATCTACAGTAACATTTCCAGTAGTTGTTTTCATTCTGATAACTACCTCATCAGGAGAACCAAACTCTGTTATAGTCGCACCAGAAAAAATATCATTAGTTTTTAGTTTATCTCTCATCGAATCAATCGGAGCATCTGTATTATATTTAACTTGAACTATTGTTCCACCAGCAAAATCCACACCATAGTTAAGCCCTTTTGTAGCTAAAATACTATAAGAGGCTAAAACTAAAATAATAGAAAAAATCATAGCAAATTTAGATTTACCCATAAAATTAAAGGTTCTTGTATATTTAAAAAATTCCATAATTATCCTTTAATCCCAAACCAGAAACGGTTATTTTTACTTTTTGCTATTCTTGTTTCTAACATCTGGTAAATTCCATGTGTACCTAAAATAGCAGTTAGCATTGAAGCAAAAATTCCGATAGTCATAGTGATAGCGAAACCTTTAATAGCACCTGTACCATAAGCATAAAGAATTACAGTAGCAATAAGAGTTGTAACATTTGCATCTAAAATAGCTCTCATAGCATTTGAGTAACCCTCTTCAATCGCTTTATGCATAGATTTTCCCTCATATACTAACTCACGAATTCTTTCAGAGATAATAACATTTGCATCAACTGCCATACCGACGGTCAGAACGATACCAGCCATACCAGGGAGTGTTAGTGTTGCACCAAAGAGGGACATAACAGCAAGAATAATGAACAGATTAGCAATTAGTGCAATATTTGCAATAATACCAGCCATTCTATAATAAACAATCATAAATATAATTACTAAAATAAATCCACCAATAAGTGCTATCATACTAGCTCTAATAGAATCAGCACCAAGACTTGGTCCAACTGATCTTTTTTCCATCAAATAAATTGGAGCAAGTAAGGCACCTGAACGAAGAGCAATAGCTAAATCTTTTGCTTCCATAACAGTATAGTTTCCAGAAATTTGTCCAGCACCACCACCAATTCTCTCATTAATATTTGGAGCAGAATAAACTTTCCCATCAAGAACCACAGCTAATCTTTTGCCAACACTTCTTCCAGTAAAATCACCAAAAATTTCAGCACCCTCGGCATTTAACTTAAAGTTAATTAAAGGACGATTATTTTGATCAAATCCCATAGAAGCATCTGTAAGCATACTGCCATCAAGGATAGGAATTTCACGAACAAGATATTTTATAGCTGGATTTTTGGCATCTTCCAAAATCACATCACCATATTCTCTAGCATCTTCATCACTCATAACTGAAACACGAGCATTTCTATCTTCATCAACAGCCATAAGTTCAAGTTTTGCAGCACGAGAGATTAACTCTCTTGCTCTTTGTTCATCTTCTTGAGTTTTAATCCCTGCTAACTGAACAAGAATCTTCTCATCACCTTGGCGAGCAACAATTGGTTCAGCTAAACCAAACTGATCAAGTCTATTTCGTATAGTTTCAATCGCTTGATCCACTGCTTCTTTTTCTGTTTTAACAATCTCTTCATCTGTTAAACTAAGAGAAAAGTTTTCTCCATTAAGAGTTACATTTGAACCATCAATCTCATCTAAAAATACTTTCATATTTTTAACATCATCAACATCTAAAAGTACAAAAGAGATTGAAGATTCATCAAATGTTAAATCATCAACTAAAATATCTTCTCTTTCACTAAAATGTTTAATACTAGCAGCAATTGATTTAATACGAGATTTGGTTGCTTCTTCAGTTTTAACACCAAGAAGCATATGAAGACCACCTTGAAGGTCAAGTCCAAGAGTTACTTTTTTTCCATTCTCCATCTGCAATAGAGATGGCATAGAGAAAAATATACCGAATATTATCGCTAATGCGAATATAACTATGCGATAATTAAGCTTCATCCTCATACTTTTTCGCAATAGCGTCTCTTGTAATTTTTGTGATTGTATCATCATTTATTTTAACACTTAAAAAGTTCTCTTCAACTTTATGTATAACAACGATAAAACCACCATTAGTGATAACTTTATCACCTTTTTTAAGAGCCGCTATCATCTCTTTTTTAGTTTTTGCTTCTTTTTGCTGTGGGCGAATAATCACAAAATACATAATTGCGATTAAAAATATAAATGGTAACAATTGACTTAAAATTTCCATACTAAAACTTCCTTTATTGAGTAAAATTGTCGCGATTATACAAGAAATATATTAATAAATTACTGAATGTAAAGTTATTGGCATGTGGAATTGATATAGAATGGGGGAATAAGGTTTAAATAGTTCGGCATGTGGAAGTAGAATTAACTACAACCACTTCCAATTAAATTACATTGAACAAGCAGAAACACCTGGAGGTGTAGTTGGTTGAACTGAGGCATTACTCACTCCACCGTTTGCATTGATTTCTATAATTTGATTCCAAATAGATTCAGCAGCTGTAGCATATCTTTTTGCACTCTCTGAACTTGGAGCAACAAATGAGATAGGTTGACCATTGTCACCACCTTCACGAATACTTGGTTCAAGAGGAATTTCTGCGATTATTTTAGTATCAAACTCATCTGCCATAGGCTGAGATGTTCCTTTACCAAAAATATCATACTCAACACCAGTATCTGGAGCAATAAATCCACTCATATTCTCAACAATTCCAGCAATAGGAATATTAAGTTTTTTGAACATATCTAAAGAGCGACGAGAATCATCTAAAGATACTCCTTGAGGAGTTGTAACAGTTAAACCAACAGTTACAGGTACTGACTGGGCAAGAGTAAGCTGAGCATCACCAGTTCCTGGAGGCATATCTATAACAAGTACATCTAATTCAGACCATAAAATATCTCTTAAAAACTGCTCAATAGCTTTCATAATCATAGCCCCACGCCACATAAGTGACTGACCATCTTCCATTAATGAACCCATAGACATCATCTCTAAACCATAAGCTTTAATAGGAAGAACTTTGTTTCCATTAACTTCTGGCTTAACTTCTGCAACACCTAACATACGAGGTATATTTGGACCATAAATATCAGCATCTAACAAACCAACTTTAAGTCCTTGTTTTGCTAAAGATATGGCAATATTTACAGATGTTGTTGATTTACCAACTCCACCCTTACCTGAACTCACCATTAAAAAGTTTTTAACTTGTGGAGCAATATTTTTACCATGAGAAGATGTTTCTCTTGGAATTTGAGGAGCTTTAACATTTACATTAATAGCACCAACACAACCAGCTGATTTTAATTCTGCTGTTGCATCATCTTTTATCTGTTGTGTAACTTCTGGAGCTGATGATGTAATCTCTACATCAAAACTAACATCTACATCTCTAATAACTATATTTTTAACAAAACCAAAAGTTACAATATCCTTAGTAAAACCAGGATACATAACCTTTGAAAGTGCCGTTTTAACAATCTCTTCAGTCATTTATTTTCCTTATATTATTTATTTCTTTTCGTATCATATCTAAATAAGACAAATATTGTCTTATTTAAAGTTTAAATTTCAAATCTAAGTTTTAAGAACTAGCTTCTGCCTCTTCTCTCTCTTTATTTTCTCTTGATATTTTCTCAATTGCTTCAGGGTTATCCATAATCTCTTGAGTAATTTTATAAGAACAAAATTTTGGTCCACACATTGAACAAAACTCTGCTTCTTTAAATACCTCTTGAGGAAGAGTCTCATCATGATACTCTCTTGCTCTCTCACCATCAAGTGCTAACTCAAACTGTTTTTCCCAATTAAAACTATATCTTGCATCACTCATCTCATCATCAATATCTCTAGCACCTTTTCTTCCACGAGCAATATCAGCAGCATGAGCAGCAATCTTATAAGCAATAATTCCTTCACGAACATCATCAGCATTTGGTAAACCTAAATGCTCTTTTGGTGTTACATAACATAACATACTAGCTCCATGCCATCCACCAACAGCTGCACCAATAGCAGAAGAGATATGGTCATATCCAGCTGCAATATCAGTAACTAATGGTCCTAGAATATAAAAAGGTGCTTCATGACAAAGTTCACGCTGTAGCTTCATATTTCTCTCAACCTGATTTAAAGGTACATGCCCAGGACCCTCAATCATAACTTGAACATTTTTTTCCCAAGCACGAAGAGTTAAATCTCCAAGAACTTTTAACTCACCTAACTGAGCATCATCAGAAGCATCAGCTAAACAACCAGGACGAAGAGAATCACCAAGCGAAAGTGCTACATCATATTTTGCACAAATATCTAAAATCTCATCATAAGCAGTATAAAAAGGATTTTCTCTATGATAATGCATCATCCAAGCAGCCATCAGTGAACCACCACGAGAAACAATCCCCATCTTTCTTTTTGCAATTTTAGGCATAGTTTCAAGTAAAAAACCTGCATGAATTGTAAAGTAAGAAACACCTTGTTGTGCTTGACGCTCAAGAACATCTAACATAACTTCTATACTTAAGTCTTCAATCTTATTTCCAACATCATGTAAAATCTGATAGATTGGAACAGTTCCAATAGGGATTTTTGAAGCACCGATAACAGCTTTTCTAATTTCGTCTAAATCACCACCAGTTGATAAATCCATTGCAGTATCAGCTTTATAGTGCTGAGATACTTGCATCTTCTCAACCTCACCCTGAACATCAGAAGCGATAGCAGATGAACCAATATTTGCATTGATTTTACAAGTTGCTGCAATACCTATTGCCATTGGCTCTAATGAAGTGTGATTTATATTTGCAGGGATTATTAATCTTCCTCTTGCAATTTCAGAACGAACTAACTCAGGAGACAAATCTTCTACCTTTGCAACATATTCCATCTCTTGTGTAATAATACCTTCTCTTGCATAATACATCTGTGTACGAACAGCATCATCTTTTCTTTTTTCTACCCATGAAGATCTCATAATCTCTCCTAAAAATTTATACGGTTAAATATTTT
>JAGGWE010000027.1 GCA_021157665.1 Sulfurimonas sp. | reverse complement strand
CAAAGCGATATCCTAAAACTAGAAGATGATAAGCAAGAGGATTTAAAATCTATAAACTTTGGTTTAGCAATGCACTACATGTTAGAGATGCTAGGAGAGTTTACTTTAGAAGCAATCCCACATGCCAAAGATATGATGATAAATAAATATGGCTATATTTTAGAAGATACAGAGATAATAGATATTACTTCGAGAGTTGAGATGCTTTTAAATTCAAAAGAGTTTCAAGCTTTAATAGTTGGTGAGTGTTACAAAGAAAAAGCGATAAGATATAAAAATAATCTTCGTTATATTGACTTACTTACAAACAATCTTGGTATGTGGAATATAGTTGATTATAAGAGTTCAATAGCATATTCAAAACATCATATTAAACAGGTAAACTATTATAAAAAAGCAGTCTCCGAAATTACAGCTGATAAAGTTGATGGATACATCTGTTATCTACTAGAAAAAGAGATAAAAATAGTTAAAATATAAAACTTAAATAAACCTAAAATAAAGGTTTATTTAAGTTTATGAAGCTATACTTCCGTTAATAAATTTGAAAAAGGTTCAAGAATGAAATTTACAAAAATTGCAACTTCTGAGCAGATTGACCAAAAATGGGTTTTAATCGATGCTGAAGGTAAAACTTTTGGTCGTATGATGACTGAAGTAGCTACTATTCTTCGTGGTAAGAGAAAAGTTTGCTGGACTCCAAATATTGACTGTGGTGACTATGTAGTTATCATTAACGCTTCTAAGGCTAGATTTAATGGTCTTGGTAAAATCAATAATAAAGAATATTTTTCTCACTCTGGTTACTTCGGTTCAACTAAAAGTGTTAAAATGACTGAGCTATTAGAGAAAAACCCTGAGAAACTATTTAAATTAGCTGCTCGCGGTATGCTTCCTAAAACTAAGCTTGGTGCTAAAATGATTAAAAAATTAAAAATTTATGCAGGTGCTGAACACCCTCACTCTGCACAACTTGCTAAGTAAGGATTGATTTATGGCAACTAGAATATATGCAACAGGTAAGCGTAAAGCATCTATAGCAAAAGTGTGGTTAACTCCAGGAAATGGTAATATTACAGTAAACGGTCTTTCATTAGACGCATGGTTAGGTGGACTTGAAGCTAAGAAACTTCGTGTTAAACAACCATTAGTTCTTTCTAAACAAGATACTTCAGTTGATATCGTAGCTACTACTTTAGGTGGTGGTTTTGGTGGTCAAGCTGATGCACTTCGTCATGGTATCTCTAAGGCTCTTGTAGAGTTTGATCCAGCGATTAAAGCTATCCTTAAACCTGAAGGTATGATGACTCGTGATTCAAGAGTTGTTGAGCGTAAGAAACCAGGTAAGCGTAAAGCTCGTCGTTCTCGTCAGTTCTCTAAGCGTTAATCGTCTTACAGAACTTTTTATCAAGACTTTTGTCTTGGTAAAACCTCTTTTATATTTACTCCCTTTTTTTAGACAATCATAAACTAATAATTTTTTATATATAATATCCTAATTTAAATTATGGAATAACAAAATGAAAAAAACTATCATTTTCACGGCTCTTTTTATATTAGTATTAGCATTACTCCCAATACTTGGAAATAAATTTGTAAAAGAAAAACTTGATACTAAAATCGAAACTTTAAAAGCTAATGGAATTGAAAGTAAAAACTCTGTACAAAAAGTAACTTATTTAAATAGTTCAAGACATTATGAGTTTGTTTTAAGTGATATGGATAAGTTTTCAAACTATTTAAGTAATTATTCTGATAAGCAACTCTCCCCACATACATCTGCAATGTTAATGGGAACAGTTATTGGAGTTGATTTAAATTATAGTAATTTTCCTTTTAGTGAAGCAGTTTCTATAGATATTTATCCATTGAGTTTTTCAGATGAAATAATGAAAGAGTTAGAGAGAAAAGATAAAAACTTTTTTGAGTATATTGAAAATTTTTTAATGCAAAAAGGAATTTTGTATCATATAAATTATAATATTGCTACTGAAAGTTTTGGTGGTTATATAAAAGATATAGATGAACAGCAAACAATGAGTAATGCTTCCCAACTTGTGGTAAAGTTAAGTAAAGCAACTTTTAAAGGTGAAGGTGGTTTTATTACCCCATCATCTTTACAAATGAATATAGATAAAATAATTGTAAATATGATAAAAGCAAATCAAAATATATCAATTGATTTAAATAAGTTTAGTTCAACATCAATTTTTAACTCAAAAACTACATATTTAACATCATCAAAAATAAATTCTTTATCAATTAATGTAGATGGTATAGTTAATAATAGTGGCTCTTTAAAAATTTTAGATATGGATATGAATATAATCTCAAATACAGAAGAAAAAAAGGCAGAATTTAATTCAAAAAGCTCTTTTTCTAAAATGTTTGTTAAATCAAATAAGTTAAATTTCATAGCTTCAAATTTCAACTCAGATTTAAAATTGTTTGATTTAGATAAAGATTCATTAGAAGAACTTAGAGTTTTAATATCAAAATCAAAATCAGGAAACTCTATCTATTTAAATAAAGAGATAAGAGATAGTTCTATTAAATTACTCTCTAAGGGTTTGAAGTTTGATATAAAAGATTTTTCTATAAAAAATATTAAAATTGATAATGATGATTTAAAGGGATTTAAAATTAACTCAAAAATTATTTTAAAAGAGGATATAGATTTAGCAAAAAATATTGGATATAACCCTTTTAACATCTCTAAAAACTTAGATTTAGATTTTAATCTTAAAGTATCAAAAAAAATATTTAGTAAAATTTCCTCAATCTTTCCCATGACAATGTTTGCTTATAGTTATGCTAAAGAGGATATGGATGATTTAATATTTGAGATTAGATTTAATAATAATGAACTTAGTGTTAATGGTAAAGCTTTGGGAAATTAAAATAGTTGTGAGATTATTATTACTTTTATTTTTATCATTATCGGTTTATGCGACAACTCTACATCTTGCAACTTCAGCTAATCCATCAAGATTAAATCCAATACTTGCTACTGATTCTAGTTCTTCAGAGATTGCTGGTTTTATCTTTAATGGGCTTGTAAAATATGATAAAGATAGTTCAACTATTATTGGTGATTTAGCAACTTCTTTTTATTATGAAAATAATACAACTTTAGTGTTTGAGTTAAATCCACATGCCAAGTGGCATGATGGAGAAAAGTTTTCTGCAAAAGATGTACTCTTTACCTATAAAACTTTAATCTCTCCAAAAATATCTTCCCCATACAGTGCAAATTTTAGATTTGTAAAAAATGTTGAGATTGTGAATGAGTATAAGGTGCGAGTGATTTATACTAAGCCATATTTTAAAGCTTTAGAGACTTGGATGATGGGTATTGTTCCAGAGCATATTTTAAAAGATGAAGAAAATATAATGAATTCGAAGTTTAACATAAAACCAATAGGAACAGGTGCTTATAAACTTCATCAATTAGAACATTCTAAAAATATTATTTTACTTGCTAATGATGATTATTTTATGGGTCGTCCTAAGATAGATAAAATCTCTTTTCATGTAATAGCTGACCCAATGACAAGATTTTTAATGTTAAAAGCAACCTCTCTTGATATTGGGAATATTGAACCGATGCAGTTTGAAAGACAACTAACAGGTGAGTTCTTTAAAAATTTTAATATTTATGAGGAGATAAGCCACTCATACACTTATCTTGGATTTAATCTAAGAAGAGATAAGTTTAAAAATCCAAAAGTAAGAGAGGCTTTATCTTTAGCTATAAATAGAAAAGAGTTAGTAGAGATTTTATTTTTTAAACATGCAAAAGTGTGTACTGGACCATTTTTACCAGCTACAAAAGCTTTTAATCCAGAAGTAAAATCTCCAACTCAAGATATACAAAAAGCAAAACAGCTTTTAAAAGAGGCAGGATATGATGAAGATAATCCATTTACTTTTGAGATAGTAACTTCAAACTCTAGTAGTATTCGCCCCTATGCAGCTCAAATTCTTCAACATCAACTTAAAAAAGCTGGTGTTATTGTAAATCTTAGAGTTATGGAGTGGCAAGCATTTTTAAATATGGTAGTTTTTCCACATGAATTTGATTCTGTACTTTTAGGTTGGGGCTTATCTTCAACTCCTGATCCATATCTTTTTTGGCATACTGATTCTGATAAAAAAGGTGGTTTTAATTTAGTTGGTTATGATAATCCTAAAATGGATGAGATGATAGAGGATTCACAAAGCATGATAGACAGAGAAAAACTTTCAGCTCTTTGGAAAGATATGTTTAAAATTATAGTAGATGATAATCCATATCTATTCTTGTATATTCCAAACTCTATAACAACAGTAAATAAAAATATTAAAAATATAGAACCAAGTTTGAGTGGGATTTGGCATAATTATATAAAATGGGAAAAGGCAGAGATAAAATGATAATACTTTTTGATTTAGATGGAACGCTGATAGACTCAACCGATGCAATTGTTAGCACTTTTCATTACTCTTTTGATGTGCATGAGACTGAACATCCAAGTGATAAAGAGATAATGGCTTTAATTGGTTATCCACTTGATATTATGTATAAAAAGTTGGGTATAGAAGAGGATAAAGTTTGGGATTTTGTTGCTACATATAAAGAGGAATATAGAAAAATATCAACTATTAAAACTCAGCTTCTGGCATGTGCGAAAGAGGCTGTTGAGAATGCTAGTAAAATTGCAACCTTAGGAATTGTAACAACTAAAACAGGTAGTTATTCTGAAATATTGATGGAACATTTTGGTTTGATGCAATATTTTGATGTTTTGATAGGAAGAGAACATGTTCAAAATCCAAAGCCACATGCCGAACCAATACTAAAAGCATTGGAGTTATTAGATACAAATAATAAAGAGATATGGATGATTGGTGATACAAAGTTAGATCTTATTTCGGCAAATGATGCTGGTGTAAATTCAATAGCTGTTTTAAGTGGATATGATGAAGTCGAAACATTAAAAGAGTATAGTGAAATTGTGATGAATGATGCTCTTGAAGCTGTTGAATTTTTAAAAACTAGGAAGAAACAACACATTTAGATAACTAAGCATATCAAGTGAAATAAATAAGCTATTTTTAAGTGCTAGTTTCATAGAATATGGCAGATTAGAATTGATAGAAAATTTTTAAAAATATTTCTTGAAAAAACTTAAGGAGAATTTATGCTAGAAATTAGATGGCATAGTCGTGCTGGACAAGGTGCTGTAACAGGTGCAAAAGGTTTAGCTGATGTTATTTCGACAACTGGTAAGCATGTACAAGCTTTTGCATTTTATGGATCGGCTAAGCGTGGAGCTGCAATGACAGCTTACAATCGTGTTGATGATAAAGTTATTATGAATCATGAAAAATATATGGAACCAGATTTTGTTTTTGTAATCGATCCAGCTTTAGCTATTACTACAGATATAACGATTAATGGCAAAGATACAACTAAGTATATTATTACTACACACTTAAGTACAGAAGAATTAATCAAGATTCAACCAAAACTTGAAGGCAAAGAAGTTTATACATTAGATTGTATCACTATTGCAAATGAGACTATTGGTCGTGCTATTCCAAATACACCAATGCTTGGTGCATTTATGAAAATTTCTGGAATGTATGATATTGAGTTCTTCAAAGAAAGTATGCAAAGAGTTCTTGCTAAATTACCACAAAAGATTGTTGATGCAAATATGGTTGCAATTCAACGAGCTTACGACGAAGTGAAATAAGGAGCTAATGATGGCAAATAAAGGATGGGATGAATTTGAAATCGGAGCTATGCTTCGTTCATTCGATGGTAAGGTAGATGAATGTTCTGCATTTACACCACAAAGAGATCGTAATTATTCTGAAAATAATTCTCATGTAGCAAGTGTTGCTGACTGGAGACTTATTAAGCCAGTGTTTAACAAAGACTACTGTATTGATTGTCAGTTTTGTTGGGTTTATTGTCCAGATGTTTCAATTATCTCTAGAGATAAAAAACTTATTGGTGTAGATATGGATCACTGTAAAGGTTGTGGAATTTGTGTTGAGGTTTGTCCTACAAATCCAAAATCACTTTTAATGTTTCCTGAACAAGCAGATGAAGAGACAGAGCTAGCAAACTGGCCTGCAAAAGATGAGGAGAAATAGATGGCATTTGATAAAATGGAATTAAGAGATATTGAAGTATGGGATGGTAATCATGCAGCTGCTCAAGCTATGAGACAGTGTCAGATAGATGTTGTTTCTGCTTACCCAATTACTCCATCAACTCCTATTGTTGAAGGTTATGCAAAATTCAAGTCAGATAATTATGTTGAGGGTGAATTTGTAATGGTTGAGTCTGAACATGCAGCAATGTCTGGATGTATTGGTGCTGCTGCGGCTGGTGGTCGTGTTGCAACTGCTACTTCTTCTCAAGGTCTTGCTCTTATGGTTGAGACACTTTATCAAGCATCTGGTATGAGATTACCAATCGTTCTTAATATTGTAAATCGTGCTTTAGCTGCACCACTTAATGTAAATGGTGATCATTCAGATATGTATTTATGTCGTGATTCTGGTTGGATTCAGTTTGATGCATTTTCTCCACAAGAGGCTTATGATTTAAACTTTATAGCTTTTAAAGTTTCTGAAGATCATGATGTTAGACTTCCAGCAATTGTAAATCAAGATGGTTTTATAACTTCTCATACTGCTCAGGGTGTTTACACTATGGCTGATGATGATGCATATAACTTTGTTGGTGAATATAAACCAATGAATGATATGCTTGATTTTGAGAATCCAGTAACTCATGGTGTTCAAACTGAAGAAGATTGGCATTTTGAGCATAAAGCTCGTCAACATAATGATATGATGACTAAAGTTTCTCCAAAAATTGAAGAAGTATTTTCTGATTTTGAAAAACTTACAGGTCGTAAATATAATCAAGTTGAATGTTATGATATGGATGATGCTGATGTAGCAGTAGTTTGTATGGGTACTTCAGTTGAAACTGCTCGTGAAGTAGCAACTGAGATGAGAGCTAAAGGTCTTAAGGCTGGTGTAGTTGGACTTCGTGTTGTTCGTCCATTCCCATTTGCTGAGATTGGTAATGCTCTTAAAGATATTAAAGCTGTAGCTGCACTTGATCGTTCAGCTCCAGGTGGTGCTGCTGGTATGTTATTTAACGAGATTGCTGGTTCACTATTTAATACAGATTCAAAAATGCTACTTAGTGGTTATATTTATGGTCTTGGTGGTCGTGACTTATTAAAATCACACTTAGTTGATCTTTTCAATGAGCTTCAAGCAAATGCTGATGCTGGTAAAGTATTAACTCAACAACAACAGTTTATCGGTGTTCGTGGACCGAAACTAGCTTATTTATAGGAAATAGTATGAGTGAAATGAAAAAAATTAAAAACTTAAAAGAGTTTTCAACATCGGCTGACCGTTTTGAGGGTGCAAACCTTTTATGTCCTGGTTGTGCTCACTCTATCATCGTTCGTGAAGTATTAAAT
>JAGGWE010000139.1 GCA_021157665.1 Sulfurimonas sp. | reverse complement strand
TTTGTAATAGTGCTAGGTGTAGTTCCCATAGCTGCGATAGTTCCAATCTCTTTTATACGCTCATAAACACTCATAACCATAACATTTAAAACAGAGATTAAAACGATAGAGATAAGGATGATTTTGATAGATATATCCATAATATCTAGCATTTTTACAATGTTATAAAATGGGCTTAATTTTTCCCAAGTATGAACTTCAAAAATGGGCTTATTTTTTTGATTTTTAAATTCACTTAATGGTTTTAGCATTTTCATAACAGTTTTTAAATGTTTTACATCTTTTAATCTAATTACAACCTCACTTACCTCTATATCTTTTAGTCGAAGCAATTTTCTTACATCATTTATATGTATATAGCCATCTCTCCCACCAGGACCAGAGATAGGTTCTATGCTACCTGCTACTTTAAAGTTAAGCCCATTTACTGAACCTTTTTGATTTGTAGCAACAAGAACAATAGTATCTCCATTTTTAACATTCATCCCTTTAGCTAAAAGTTCAGGAACTATGATACCTCCCTCTTTAAGTAAAGATGCTTTAATCCCATCTATTCGAGACTCAAATAAAGGTAGAGTTTTTGCCTCTTTTTGTGGGTTTATACCATTTAGTCTTATGCTTGTTGAAGCTGTATAATTAGAAAACATTGTTCCAAGTTTAAGACGAAAAGTATAACTCTCAATAAACTGGTTTTTATCTAATAGTTTTGTGATTTTATCTAGTTGTTTTTGATTTATATTTTTATCTAGTGGGAGGTTGTCAACTGAGGCTATATAACCCTTTTTATGAATCTGAATATGCCCAAGCATAGAGTCTGTAACCTGTCCAACCATATAAGCTTTAAAGCTTCCTGATAAGGCTGTATAGATTAAAACAAACATAACTCCTATTGTGATTAAACTAGCAGTTAAAGCTGTTCTTCTGCCACTTCTTAGTAGATTTCTAAATGAAATTTTAATTATATTTTTCATGATACAACCCTTCTATCATCTGTTATAACACCATCAATAAGTGTAATAATTCTATCAACTGCAGTAACGATTTTTTCATCATGGGTAGCAAAGATAAAAGTGGTGTTAAACTCTTTTTGTATGTTTCGCATAAGTGTAATGATTTGGTTAGATGTTTGTGTATCTAAGTTTGCTGTAGGCTCATCTGCAAATACTATTTTAGGTTTTGTAACTAAGGCTCTTGCTATGGCAACTCTTTGACGCTGTCCACCTGAGAGTTGATCTGGAAATTTATCTTTTTGATCAAGCATATCTACCTCTTGAAGTAGTTTCATAATTCTTTCATCCCTCTCTTTTTGTGGTAGGTTTTGAATCATAATAAGAGGGTATTCTATATTTTCATAAACGGATAAAACTGGTATGAGGTTAAAACTTTGAAAGATAAAGCCTATATTTTTCCCTCTAAAATTTGCTAATTCAGTAGAAGAGAGTTTGGTAATATCAGTTCCATCTATAAGAATTTTCCCTTCAGTAGGTTTATCAAGACAACCTAAAAGATTTAAAACTGTACTTTTACCACTTCCACTAGGACCAACAATAGCGATGAATTCACCATAATTAATCTCAAGGTTAAGATCTTTGATAACTGTTAAATCAACTTCACCCATCTTATAAACTTTTTTTACATGTTCATTTAAAATCATAAAATAACCTTTAATTGACGATAAAATAAAGCAAAAAATATACTTAAAACATGATATTACTTTAATATTATATGTACATTCTATCTGAGTTTTTGTTAAAATATGGATAAAAATAAAAGGAAAGAAGATATGAAAGAACCTAGATTAGAAGATATGGATGATTATGATACTTTAAAAGGTGAAAAGAAGAAGGTTGTAATTGGAGTGATTATTGTTGGACTTATTTTGGGTGCTATATATACATTCGTTTTTAATACATATGATAATAAAGATGAGATGATAGAAGTTGAAAAAACTTTAAAAAATGTTCCAATGAGATAAAAAATCATGCTAAAATTATATAATTTATTTAAGGTAGCTAAATGTTAATGACAATCGTAGGGATATATACTTTATATGTTCTCATATCAATTTATACAAGTGTGATGCAGATAGGTTATATAAATGTAGCAAAAAGAAAAGAAGCAATACTTCTAAGTGATACAAAATTTGTAATAGCTGGAAATTATGCTGTTGCAAAAGAGAAGCTTAGTATTGTAAACTCATTTGTAGATTATTTAGTTTTTATAGCTTGGATGGGTTTTGGTATCGCTTGGCTTGAAAATAGTATATTTCTTGAAGATGATGCTATGAAAAATATTGCTGTTGTTATGGGCTTTTTAGTGATAGGTTCTGTAATATCTTTACCATTTTCTTATTATGAAAAGTTTGTTTTGGATTCAGCATTTGGTTTTAATAAATCAACTATTGGACTTTGGATAAAAGATACTCTTATCTCTTTTGTTATGACTTTGATTTTTGGTTCTTTAGTTGTTTGGGGAATATATCTGATAATCTCAAATTTTGATTTATGGTGGTTATGGAGTTTTGTATTTATATTTATAGTTATTATTTTGATAAATATGCTTTATCCAGCTTTTAGAGCAACTTTTTTTGATAAATTAACCCCTTTAGAAGATGAGGAGTTAGATGGTGAGATAAAAACACTTATGGATAAGACAGGTTTTGTAAGTTCAGGTGTTTTTGTAAGTGATGCTTCTAAAAGAGATGCGAGACTTAATGCTTATTTTGGTGGTTTTGGAAAAGCTAAACGAGTTGTTCTTTTTGATACTTTGATAGAAAAACTTACAACTAAAGAGCTTTTAGCAGTTTTAGGTCATGAACTTGGTCATTTTGCACATGGCGATATTTATAAAAATATAGCACTTGTTGGTGTGATGCTTTTTGCTATGTTTGGAATTTTTGGAAATTTACCCCAATCACTTTATTTAGAGATGGGTATGGCTGAATCACCTGCTTTGATGATGATTTTACTACTTTTGTTTATGCCAGTTTTAGGTTTTGTAATGATGCCTATTATGGGGATAGTAAGCCGTCATAATGAGTATGAAGCAGATAAGATGGGAAGTGAACTTGGAGGTCCTTCTGGAGCGATTGAACTTGCAAATGCACTAAAAAAGTTAGTAACTGAAAACAAAAGTTTTCCGTTGTCACATCCTGTATATATCTTTTTTCATTATACACATCCACCTGTAATAGAAAGACTTAAAGCTTTAGGTGTAGATATTGGTGATGCAGATAAAAGTTCTTTAGAAGCCACATGCCAAGCAGATATTTAAGTATATTTTTGGCATAATCATATTTATAATTTAAATAATTTTATTAATAGAAATGGAAAATAAAAAATGATAACAACAACTGATTTAAAAAATAAAATAATAGATGGATTAAATCTGGAAGATATAACAAGTGATGATATAGAAGATGATATGGCTCTTTTTGGAGATGATGGTTTAGGACTTGATTCTGTTGATGCGATAGAACTTACTTTGATTCTCGAAAAAGAGTTTGGTGTTAAAATCACTAATATGGCAGAAGCTGAATCTATATTTGCTTCTTGTTCATCACTTACAACATATATAAACGGGTAAAAAAAGTAAATATATTGGATATAAATCTTCCTCATCTTTCACCTATAAAATTTGCCAAAAAAATATACTCAAATGAGATGAACAAGGCTAGAGTAGGAGTTGAATTTAATGAAATACCATCTTTAGCAATGATGGTGGAAGCTGCTGCTCAAAGTAGTTCTGCTATTGGTAATGAAGATATAGATATTGCTTACTTGGTAAGTATGAAAAATATTCAACTCCTTACTCCTCCAGTACAAAATAAATTTGAAATCGAAGTTATAAATGAGCATAATTTAGAAAATATGAAACTTATAAGTTTTAATGTTTTTGAAGAAGAAAAAGTTATCGCTAATGGCTCTTTTACAATAGCCATAGAATCAAAGAAAAATGATAAATGAAAGCATATATAAATTCATATGAATCAATGAGTTGTGCTGGGGACACTCAGGCATTAATGAATGCTATTTACTCTAAAAAGTCTGCTATCTCAATCGATACAACATATATGAATGAAACTCCTGTTGGACTTGGAAAAATGGAGTATGATGATTTTTTTAAAATTTTAGAAGATGTTGTTAAAACTGTATTAGATAATTCAAATCTTGAAAATTTTAACAACACTTTACTTATTGTTGGCTCATCTGTTGGTGGAATGGCAGAGAGTGAAAAGCATTATTTTAAAGATAAAAATTATAAAAATATAGATTTTTCAAAACATGCGATAAATGTTATTGGAGATTATTTAGATGAGAAATTTAGTTTTTTTGATACTCGTTCTATCTCTACAGCATGTACATCTAGTGCAAATGCTTTACTTTTAGCAAAAAGACTTATAAATGTAGAAGCTTATGATAATGTTTTGGTTGTTGGAGCAGATTCACTTTGTTATACAACAGTATGTGGTTTTCATGCTCTTAGTGTTCTTTCATCAAAAGAGTGTACACCTTTTTCTAAAGATAGAGATGGGATGAATGTAGCAGAGGCTGTAGCAGCTCTTTTAATTCAAAATGTTAAAACTGATGAATCGATAGAACTTTTAGGAGTAGGAGCAAGTAGCGATGCTTATCATATGACAAATCCTGATCCTGAGGCAAAAGGTGCAATATCCTCGATGCAAAAGGCACTTGATGATGCTGGTATAAAGCCAAGTGATATTGACTATATAAATGCACATGGAACAGGTACTATGGCAAACGATAAAGTAGAAGCTTTAGCTATTGAAACTCTTTTTGATAATGTATATATGAGTTCAACAAAAGCGATAATAGGGCATACTTTAGGGGCTGCTGGAGCGATAGAAGCGATAATTTCATGTGAAAGTATTAAAAGAGGATTAATTATTCCTCAAACATCAATGATAGATGTAGAAAATAAAAATATAAACATTCCTCAAGAGCTAATTAAAAAAGAGATTAACTATGTTATAAGTAACTCTTTTGCTTTTGGTGGAAATAATACTTCGATTGTTTTTGGAGTACTTAAGTGAGAGTAGCAGTAAATATTATCAGTGCATCTAAAATATATGCTCCAGTGAAAATCCAAGATTTAGAAGATAAAAGAATTGTACCAAAGATGATGATAAGACGCCGTCTAACACGAAATGCAAAAATAATGCTTTATTTAGCTGATAAGTGTGGTTTTAAAGGTGGAAAGATTGTTTATGCTAGTGCTTTTGGTGAGTTACAATCTAGTGTTGGAATTACAGATTCAATTTTAAATAAAACTCAAATATCGCCAACTATTTTTCAAAATAGTGTTTATAACTCTGCTCCATCATATTTTTCACTTTTAAATTCAGATAAAGATGAAATTATCACAGTTTCAGCAGGTATGAAAAGTTCAAAAGATGCACTGAAAATTGCTGCATTACAGGCTCTTGTATCAGGTGAAAGAGTTTTATGTGTGGCAACTGAGTGTTTAGATATAAAAAATATAGATGAAGTAAACTCATGTACTTCGTATTTAGAATCTGGTGCTGGAGTTGTTTTAGAGATAGCACAAGATGAGAGTGATGCACAAGAGATAGAGTCTTTAAATGATAATGGAGTTATTGAATCTCTAGCAGATTTAATAAGTGTTGTAAACATGAATGAAAATGGTGAAAAAAAGATTTTTATTGAGTTGTAGTTAAAAGGGATTATCTTGAAGTTATACATATTATTTTTAATATGGGGTGTTTTTTTTACAGGTTGTTCTAAAATGATTGTAACAAATTTCAATGAATTAGATCGTATCACTTCTTATAATACTTTGAAAGACAGTATAGATAAATTAGCAAAACCTCTTATAGATAAAAAAGAGAATATAGGTATAGTAGTTAGTGTATATAAAGATAAAAAATATGCAACTTATACATATGGTTATAAAAATAATTTTAATATTAATCCTATGCAAAAAGATACTATCTTTGCTTTAGGTTCAGCTACAAAACCAATGATAATATCATTAATGTTAGTATTAGAAGAGAAAGGATATTTGTCATTAGATGAAACAATTGGAGATATCTTACCCTCAACAATAAATTATAAAGATGATAATGTTAAAAATATAACTTTATTAGAGTTAGCAACTCATTTATCTGGTTTACCAAGAGAACCATTAACCCTTGAAAGTTTATCTTTAGCTGTTAAATATCAATTTACAGGGGATAATATATACACTTATATAAATAAAGATTATATGTATGATTATTTGTCAGATATAACAGTTAATAAAAGAGTAGATAATGAAGCTATTTACTCTAATATAGGGATGGGGCTACTCGGTCATATTATTACACTTAAAATGAATAAATCATTGGAAGAATTATTAGTTGAGTACATATTTGAACCATTAAATATGAAAAATACAACCTTTTATCTTAATAAAAAGCAAACAGAGATGTTATCAGAAGGGCATGTTGGGGATTTTCCTATATTTATGAGAAAACATAAGCCACTTGAAAACTGGAATTTTTCTATTTTTATGCAAGCAACAGGTGGTTTATATTCAAATGCAGAAGATTTAATAAAATACTTACAAGCAAATTTAGGAGAATCTAATACGAGATTAGATGATATTTTTAAAAAAGCTCATAAAATTATGACAAAAGATAGTGATTTATATTACACACTTGGATGGCAAGTTCAATATATTCCCCAATATGATACAAATATCTATTATAAATATGGTGTGATTGCTGGATTTAGTTGCTATATAGGGATGGAGTTAAATAATAAAATAGCAATAGTAGTATTAAAAAATAATTTTAACTGGGAAGATAGAATAGGACATCAAATGTTACTGAATATGACTCTTTTAGATAATAATTAGATAGAATACATACATGATAAGTGATAAACTATATAAGATTAAAGATTATAATGATATATATGCGAAAGTGGAGCTTAGTGGTGAAGAGCATCCAATATTTAAAGCACACTTTCCATCAAATCCAATTTTACCAGGTTTTATGCATTTGGAGATAATTAGTGAGGTCTTCAATATAGAGATAACTCAAATCAAAAAAGCAAAGTTTATAGAAATTGTTAGACCAAATCAACTATTGAAATATAAAAAAGAGAACAATAAATTTAGTGTATTTGTAGGTGAAAAAAAAGTGGCGACTTTTTCGCTTTAAATTAGGAAAAAATTAAATGATAATAGATAATAGTGCAGTAAGTTATAAAAACTTTATATATGAAGATGAGATAAAGTTAAATGATTCTAAAGAGTTTATAGATTTTATAAATGCAGGGCATGATTTTTTAATAGAAAACATAAGTAAAGGTCGTCCTATTTATGGTGTGACAACTGGTTATGGTGAGGCTGGACAAAACTATGCTGCTTTTGAAGAGGCAGAAGAGTTGCAGTATAACCTTTTTAGTTTTCATGGTTGTGGAGTTGGTGAGTATTTGAGTGCTGATGTTTCTCGTATAATGACAACTGTTAGAATGATTAGTCTTTGTAAGGGTAAGAGTGGAATTAGCTATGATTTACTTAAAAGATTTGAATTACTTTTAAGTAAAAAAATCTATCCTCTTATCCCGTCGCAAGGCTCTGTTGGGGCTAGTGGAGATTTAACTCCACTTTCATATATTGCTGCTGCAATTGCAGGAGAGAGAGAAGTTATCTATAAAGGTGAAACAAGAGCAACTGTTGATGTTTATAAAGAGTTAGGGATAACTCCATATACTTTTAAGCCAAAAGAAGCGTTGGCTGTAATGAATGGAACAGCTGCTATGAGTGCTATAGCTATTGATTCTATAGAAAAATTTGAAATTTTACTTGCAAGTTCTGAGAGTTTTGTTGCTTCTGTATTTGAACTTTTGCTTTGTGATACTACACCTTTAGAACCATTTGTTCACGATTCTAAACCTTTTGATGGACAAAGAAAAACTGCTGCAAATATTTTAAAAAAATGTGCTGATTCTAAACTTACTCATGAGGCATTTGGTAGATATGAAAACTTTCATTTAGAAGCTGAACAAAATATTCAAGATAGATATTCTATCCGTTGTTCACCTCAAGTTCTTGGGGTAGTTCATGATAATCTAGCAATTGCTAAAAAATGGATAGAAACAGAGATAAATGGTGTAAATGACAATCCACTTATTGACCATATCGGTAAAAAAATATATACATCTGGAAACTTCTACGGTGGTTATATCGCACATGCCATGGATACTATGAGAATTTGTGTTGGAAATTTAGCTGATTTACTTGATAAAGAGTTTGGGCTTTTAGTTGATCATAAATTTAACAAAGGCTTAGGTGAATCTCTTAAACTAAATAAAAAATCAACTCACCACGGTTTTAAAGCTATGCAGATAACTCTTAGTTCATTAACTGCTGATGTTATTATGAATACAGTTCCAGCTTCTCTTCATTCTCGTCCTACTGAGTCTTTTAACCAAGATAAGGTAAGTATGGGAACGACGGCAGCACTTCATTTTGCAAAGCAATTACCAGATTTAACAAATATGCTTAGTATTGCTATTATCGGTATGGCTCAGGGTGTTGATTTAAGAGGAAAAGAAAACTGTTCAGAGTTTTTACAAAAAAATTATGAGACTATCAGAGCTAAAGTAGAAAAACTTACAAACGATAGAAGAATGGATATTGATATTAAAGTTATAAATAAAATGATACTTCAAGGTAAATTTGCGTGAATCAAAAAAAAGTTTTAATTACTGGTTCAACTGGTGCAATAGGTTCGGCATGTGCGAAAGAGTTTCATGATGCTGGATATTTTGTTTATCTTCATTATAGAACGCAAGAAGATAAAGCTAAAGAGTTAAAACAAGAATTAGAAAACTCAGAGATTATTAAGTTTGATATATCTAATAAAGAAGAAGTTTATTCTGCACTAGAGAATTTAGAACTAGATGTTTTAGTAAATAATGCAGGTATAACAAGAGATAATCTTTTCTTTTGGATGAGTGATGATGAGTGGAGTGATGTGATTGACACTTCTGTAAATGGAACTTATTATGTTACAAAAGCAGTTATGAAAAATATGATTTCAAACAAAAAAGGTTCAGTTGTAAATGTAGCTTCTGTTTCTGGAATTGTTGGAAATTCTGGACAAACAAATTACTCTGCTGCAAAAGGTGCTATGATAGCTTTTACTAAGGCTTTGAGTGTTGAGGTTGCAAGATATGGCATAAGAGTAAATGCAGTTGCCCCTGGCCTTATTGAGTCTGAGATGACAGTAGAATTAAATCTTAAAGAGATGAAAAAAGGAATCCCAATGAGAAGAATTGGTAAGCCTGAAGATGTTTCTGAGTGTGTATTGTTTTTAGCAGATAAAGCTTCATATGTGACGGGTGAAGTTTTAAATATTAGTGGTGGGATGGTAAGATAAATTTATGAGAGATACAGTTGTAATAGTTCCAACTTATGATAATCCAAAAACTATAAAAGCTGTAGCTTTTGATGTGTTAGAACATGGTTATGAACTTATTATTGTTGATGATGGTTCAGAAATTGTTGTTGAGAGTCTGTTTAATGATGATGAAAAAGAGCATATCCATTTTGTAAAACATGAAGTAAACCTTGGCAAGGGTGAAGCTATTGTTAATGGAGTTAAAAAAGCTAAAGAGTTAGAGTATCCACATGCCGTAAGTATAGATGGTGATGGGCAACATTTGGCATGTGAGATTCATAAACTTTTAGATGCTTACAAAGATGATGAGATTATGATTGGTGCTAGAAACTTTGATTTGGAACATGTTCCTAATGGTTCAAAATTTGGTAGATGGTTTAGTAATTTTTGGGCTTGTTGGGATAC
>JAGGWE010000122.1 GCA_021157665.1 Sulfurimonas sp. | reverse complement strand
TACGAACTTCATCTGCATTTGTTAGATTACCATTATGAACAATTGCCATTTCACCTAAATCATATCTAGCAAATACTGGTTGAGCATCTAAAATAGAATCATCACCAGCAGTTGAGTAACGAGTATGACCAATAGCACTTGAACCACTTAGAGTTTTTAGCTTAGCTTCATCAAATACACGCATAACAAGTCCACGCTTTTTGATTGTATGAAGTTTTTTACCATCAGAAGAGCTGATTCCAGCTGCTTCTTGACCACGATGTTGAAGTGCATGTAAAGAAAAATAAGCTAATTTAGAAGCTTCCTCATGACCAAATATTCCTACAACTGCACATTTTTCGTTCATGTTTTCGAGCAAGATAAAATCCTTAAAAGATAATTGTTAATTTAGTGCAATTATACTCTAAATATATATAAATAAGCTCAATTAATTAATAATTAATTTCTAAAATTTATAATATAAATGGAACGAAAATTGCTATTAATTTTAAAATATCTAATAAAAGGTAGGCTAATGAAGATTGTTTTACGCAATAATCTTATCCTTATCACTACAGATTTTGAGACGCTTAATGTCTCATGGATGAAAGATTTTTTAAATCATCACTCTAGGGGTATGCTTTTTTTACCCAAGGCTGTACTCGTTTTTAGGAATGAAACTCTTAAAGATGTGAGGGAAAAATTTTTGTATCAGCTTAGTGAATATCATGCATTGAAACATGATTTTTCTCATGATTTTTTTCTTCGTTCAATGTTAAAGTATGGAACACAACCAATAAAAATAGAGTTAAATGAATTAGAAAATCCAGAGATTGTTAAAGTTAAACTTTATGCTTATAATAAAGGAACAGTTCTAATCTCTCTTAGTACTCCCAATTCTTGGGTTATTAATTATCTTCGTTCGCAGTTAGAAATATATATAGAAAGAGGAACAGATAGCTCTTTGGTTATTGATGTTAGCGAATATAAAGCAAAAGCTAGATTAGAAAGAGCCTTAAATAAACGACATATTTTGCATTATCAAATTCAATATACTTATGATAATCATTTTATGTCGAAGTTATATTCAGATTTTGCTAATTTTAGTTTTGGTGATCTTTGTAAAGATAGTAAAAATGAAGAGAATGTTCACTTTTATACTATATTAGAATGTCCTATTGGAGCAACACAGGATGCACTTAAAAAAAGCTATAAAAAGTTAACTAAGGTTTATCATCCAGATAAAATTTTTCATGAAACTCCTCATATGATTAAGCACTACACTCATAAGTTTCAGCTTCTACAAGAAGCATATACTGCCCTTAGGGTTGTTTCTTAAAAAAATTCTTCTATTAGTTCATCTTTATGTGGGCTTTTTAGAAGTGCTTTAAAATCTTCTACACTATAAAGTGCTAATGTTTTTCCAGCAAGGCTTTTTAACTCTTTTGAAAAACCACTTTTGCAAAAAAAAGCAATTTGAGTAGGCTCTACATCAAGTTTTTCGCACTTTAGTTCTAATTTATGTAACTCACTTTTATTTACTCGATGATTTGTCCATTTACACTCTGCTACATAGAGTTTTTCATCATCTGTTACGGTTAATATATCTATCTCTATATTTGCATCCCAATAACTTCCTGAACTTAAAATTTGAGAATCTCTAAGATGATAGTTTAGTAAAATTTCTGATAATTCTTCAAAAACTAAACTAGTATAAGAATTTTGTTTTATAGCAAAATCTTGAAAAAGTCTTTCGTAATTATGTTCTAAAATATCTTTAGTATGTGGAGCGATAAAGTAAAACCAAAATCTTATAAATGGTTGTGAAAAAAGAACTTTGTGAGATATTCGATGTCTAGAGATTGAGCGTTTTAGCTTATGGTTTGGATTTAAGCTACGAGCTGGTTCCTCTCTTGAATATTCTATACTAATTAGACCTTTTTCTTGTAAATAGTTTAGTGCTTCCCCACCATTAGCATTGTTTAATCCAGCTCTATTAAAAGCCGAAAAAATCCTTCTATCACCAATTGCTAAAGCTCGTAAAAGTTTTTTATTATTGTTTTGAGAGAGAATTAACTCCTCAATCTTATCGTTGAGTGTAGAAAAGTTTTGAAGTATTAGTTCTTCAATTAAAAAGGTGATTGGTTTTGTTGTATCAATATCCCAACCAAGACCTCCAAAAACTGCAAAATATTCTATCTGAACTTCCATATTATCTGGATAGTTTCTAAAGTAAAATGAACGAAATTGATTTAATAGTTTTGGCATAACTAATTTTAGCAAAGTTTGGATAAATAGATGACAAGTTACCAAAAATTGATTATAATTCCAAAAAATAAAGAAGAAAAAGGATTTTTAATGGCACAAGTACCAGCAGATGTAGGATGTTTAAATGAGGAATGTATAGCGAAAGATGATTGTCAAAGACAAGTGATTGCTAAAAATGGAACTGCTAGAGAGATTCAAGTGTTTGGTGGTACTGCTGTAAAAAAATGTGGGAAATTTATACAAAAATAAATAAAGTTCTAAGTTCTTATTATATTTTGGTAATCAACTCTGTAAAAGATTCTATTTTAAGTTTTACAAAGAGTTGTTCTATAGAAAATATAAGAATTAGAATTCATATTTAAAAAAACTATAAATATAAAATAAATAGTTGCTATAATCACATTAATGAAATATTTATTAATTATATTTATCTTCTTGTTAACAGCTTGTAGTATTAAAAACTATGAAAATACTCAGACAAAAATTATTATAATAAAATCACCAAAAATGAAATTTGCAGATATTGGATATATTCGTAATAGCGATAATGTTATAGAATTAGAGCTATTTATTGCAGGAAATCCTGTTGAAAAAATAACAATTAATAGTTTAATTTGCACTACTGAAGGGTGTATGAGTAAAAGTGGATTTAATGAGGATTATCTTCACTACTCATATCCTGATGATATAATGCAAAATATACTTTTAGGTAATGAGATTTTTAATGCTAATAATAAAATTAAAATAGATAATGGTTTTGAGCAAAAAATAAAATCTCGGCATGTGGACATAATATATAGAGTTACTCCACATGCTATATTGTTTAAAGATAGAAAAAATAAAATAATTTTTAAAATTAAGGATATAGATTAATGGCTATAAAAATTAATAATAAATTTGTAGGAGCACACACAAGTGCTAGTGGTGGAGTTTTTAATGCGATTTTAAATGCTCAAGAGATAGGAGCAAAAGCTTTTGCACTTTTTACAAAAAATCAAAAAAGATGGGATGCTAAACCTCTTGATGCTAAAACTTTAGATACTTGGTTTAACACTTTAGAAAAAAGTGGAATTCAAGCTAAACATATACTTCCACACGATAGCTATCTTATTAATCTTGGAAATCCTGATGAGCAAAAACTTATAAAAAGTAGAATGGCATTTATAGATGAGTTGGAAAGATGTGATATTTTGGGACTTGATAAACTTAACTTTCATCCTGGCAGTCATTTAGTTAAACTTAGTGTGAAAGATAAAAAAGATACTGAATTAGTTACAAAGATAGAAAACAACTGTTTAGATTTAATAGCAGAGTCTATAAATATCGCCCTAGATAAAACTAAAAATGTAAAAGCAGTTATGGAAAATACAGCTGGGCAAGGTACAAATCTTGGTTACAAATTTGAGCATTTAGCTTATATAATAGATAAAATAGAAGATAAATCTCGTATTGGCGTTTGTATTGACACATGCCATATGTTTACGGCTGGTTATGATATCAGAACTCGTGAAACTTACGATGAAACTTGGGGTAATTTTGATGAACTTATTGGTTCAAAATATTTAATGGGGATGCATATAAATGATTCTAAACCATCACTTGGAAGTAGAGTAGATAGACATCACTCTTTAGGTAAAGGTGAGATAGGGCTTGATGCTTTTAGATTTATCATGAATGATGAGAGAATGGATGATATTCCTCTTATTTTAGAGACAATTGATAGTAGTATTTGGAAACAAGAGATAGAACTTTTATATTCATTTGTGAAATAGAGGTTCTTTATAGAGAGGTATTTAAATATGGATAGTTTGGTTGATTTTTTATCAGCAAAAAGTGCTGATAAAACAATAATTTTTGAGCATTTAAAATGTAATAAAATAGAAGCAAAAATGCTTCAATATTTAGCAAAAAAATATATGAAGGGTGAAGAGGATGTTTTAATTCTTGATATTTTAAAAGAGTTATACAATGCTGATGAATATGAGTTTGTTAAGTATTTAAAAGAGATAAAAAATCTTCTTGAACTTGGTTGGTTACATCAGCAAAGTTTTACCCCTATTAAAATATCAGAAGTTACTTCTTTGGAGTTACTAAACTCTTCTGTTGGTTTATCACCATCATTTTTAAAACTTCTTCAGTATGGAACATTAGAGTCTGATTTACCTGATATTAAACCTTATTCTGATCATTTAGAATATCTTCAAGATCAATTTTTTAGAATAGAGTTGTATCAAAAAATAAGTATTATTCGTCAAAATGTTCATGAACACTCCTTAGGTATAGATAGAGTTCAAAATAAACTTCAACTTTTAGAAAGAAGAATAGAAGAGCGAGTAGAACAAACCTCAGAAAAATTGGTTTTAGATAAATTTTTTAAACAAAAGAAGATGGATATAAAAGAGCAGGTTATATTTATTGCACTTCTTCGTGAAGAGTATAGTGCAACAGACGCTTCTCTTCGTGAAATGAATGCACTTATAGAATTAATTTCGCTTGATGAATATGAGAGGATTAAAAATCGTTCTTTATTAGAAGATGGTTCAAATCTGATAAATGAAGGGATTATCGATTATGAGGAGATGTTAAATCCTTTTGGTGGAATTTCACGAGCATTTTTTATAGTTGATGAGGTTCTTCAAAGTATAATTCATCCACAAAAAAATAAAAAAGTAAGACGATTAAAGCTTAATGCTCTTATAGATGAACAAGATATATTTGAATTAATAGAACCTGAAACTTCTTTAGATGATGTGGTTTTAAATGAAAAAACAGAAGAGACTTTAGAAACTTTAATGAGACAAGTGGATAAAGAAGTAGTTGCTCGTTTAGTTGAATGGGGAATAAAAGATAAAAAAAGTGGAATAGATGCAAGAATAATTTTTTATGGAGCAGCTGGAACTGGTAAAACTATGACTGCTTATTCTCTTGCAAAATCTTTAAAAAGACAAGTTCTAGCCTTTGATTGTTCTAAAATTTTATCAATGTATGTTGGTGAAAGTGAAAAAAATGTTCGTAAAATTTTTGATACTTTTTATGAGCTTTGTGAGAAGACAAAGTCAGAGCCTATTTTACTTTTAAATGAAGCAGATCAATTTTTAGGTGCAAGAAGTAGTGGAAATATCACTGGTTCAGATCAGATGCATAACCAGATGCAAAATATTTTTTTAGAGCAAATAGAAAATTTTAAAGGGATGTTAATAGCTACAACAAATTTATTGGAGAATATTGATAAAGCTTTTTCAAGAAGATTTAATTATAAAATAGAATTTAAAAAACCTAATGAGAAGCAGAGAATTAAGTTATGGGAGTTAATGCTTCCAAGCGAGGCACCTTATAATGAAGATTTAGATATAAAATTACTTGCTAAACATACTTTGACTGGTGGACAGATAAATTTAATAATAAAAAATACTGCTTATAAGGTAGCAGTAAGAGAAACTCCTGTTTTTTCTCAAAAAGATTTCCTTCATGAAATTTTAAAAGAAAAAGATGCAAATTTTGATAGTGAAAAATCTATGGGTTTTTTAAATAACTAATCTTTAAAAATATAAAAATAGAGTTGTTTTTTTATAAAACATTACTATTTTACACATATTTTTTTAGATGATAAATCTAGTGTTGCGATTTGTGACATTAGATACCTCTTCTATAATATATTTTCCCTTTTTTAATACTCTTTTGGTTATAGTGCAAGTAACTGTTTTTTCTTGTATACCCTAAACAGACATAGTGTATCAGCTATTGTTTGAATATATAAGGAGACAAATATATTAAAAAACTAAATTTCAAGGGGTTTAGTTTTTGATTTAAAAGGTAGATTATATGGAGCATATTGCTACAGCAAATCCGTATTTTGGTGTATTTGTACTGTTCGTGGTTACATTTGGTGCATTTACAGCAACAACTATAGCCGCTCGTTTAGCATCTCGTGCATTAGCTGCAAAAGATAGTGAGAAAATTAAGTTATCGGTTTACGAATGTGGACCGCAGGTAACAAAACAACCAAATAGAATTTCGCCACAGTTTTATCTGTTCGCACTTTTATTTTTATTGTTTGATGTTGAAATCATCTTTATGTTCCCATGGGCAGTTGATTTTAAACTTCTTGGATGGTTTGGTTTTGCTGAGATGTTGATGTTCATCTCATTATTAGCAATTGGTTTTGTATATGCATGGAAAAAAGGAGCACTTGAATGGCACAACATAAAGTAGATTATACAAAAAGTGGTGGTTTACCAGTAGCACTTACAAGTATTGATAAATTAGCAAACTGGGGTCGTTCAAACTCTTTATGGGCAATGACTTATGGTCTTGCTTGTTGTGGTATTGAGATGATGGCAGCGGGTGCATCAAGATATGATTTCGATAGATTTGGTACGATTTTCCGTGCTTCTCCTCGTCAATCTGATGTTATGATAGTTGCTGGAACTCTTACGAAGAAACATGCTGAGTTTATTAAAAGATTATATGATCAAATGACTGAACCTAGATGGGTTATTTCTATGGGTTCATGTGCAAATACTGGTGGTATGTTTAATACTTATGCAACTGTTCAAGGTGTTGACAGAATTATTCCTGTTGATTTATATCTTCCAGGTTGTGCACCTCGTCCGGAGACACTTCAATATGGTGTAATGTTGTTGCAGAAAAAGATTCGTGCAAATAAAGCAGGTAATGCACAAAAATCAAAAAGGTTAATGTAATGAGAGCCTATACACCTAAAGACAATGTACAAAAAAAGTCATACTATACAGACAGATTTTATGTATCTCCTCAAGTTCCTAAACAAGAAGTAGAGAGTGATGAAGTATTTGCAGCAGATTTAGCAGCAATAAAAACAAAATTTGATGTTCTTGATGCGTATATTCAAGTTGAACAAATGGTTGTTTTTATTAACCCTAATGATAACTACAAAGTTCTTGAACTTTTAAAAGATGAGTTAGAATATACTCAATTATCAGAGATGAGTGCTATTGATTTTCTTGCTAAAAACAATAGTTTTGAAATTTTTTATCAAATGCTTAGTATGAATAAAAGAAAAAGAATTCGTATTAAGATGACTATTAAAAATGGAGCAGCAGTTAATTCAGTTGAAAAACTTTTTCGTTCTGCAGATTGGGCTGAGCGTGAGATGTTTGATATGTTTGGAATTGAAGCAAATGGGCATCCATTTATGAAAAGAATTCTTATGCCTTATGATTGGCAAGGAAATCCACTTCTTAAAACTTATCCGTTACAAGGTGATGAATTCGCTGCTTGGTATGAAGTAGATAAAATTTATGGAAAAGAAGCAAGAGAAGAGATTGGACCTGAAATTCGTGATACTGCGAGAGTAGATAGATATGATTCAGATAGATTTGCTCGTTTAGGACATGAAGTACCAAAAGGAACTAAGATTACTGGTGATGAGCCAGTCACAGAACAAACTTACCAAGAAGATGGTGGTGTGTTCTTAATTAAAAAATTTGATAAAGAGTCATCAGTAGTTATTGATGATCCTCAAAGATAGGGTGGTAAAATATGGCACAGGTAAAAAATAGATTAACACCATTTTTTGAAAATATTACATTTGATAGAGATGATAATGAACTAGTTCTAAACTTTGGTCCTCAACACCCATCGTCTCACGGACAGCTTCGTTTAATGCTTCACTTACAACAAGAACAGATTGTAAAAGCTCATCCAGATATCGGTTATCTGCATCGTGGTATGGAGAAAATGGCTGAAAATATGATATACAATGAGTTTATGCCAACAACAGATAGAATGGATTATATCGCTTCATCTTCAAACAACTATGGTTTTGCTTTAGCAGTTGAGAAACTAATAGGTTTAGAAGTACCTCGTCGTGCAAAAGTAATTCGTATGATGCTTTTAGAAATTAATCGTCTAATGTCTCACTTATTCTGGCTAGCAACAACTGCACTAGATATTGGAGCTATGACAATTTTTCTTTATGCTTTCCGTGAAAGAGAGTATCTAATGGATATTATTGAAGGTTATTGTGGAGCTAGACTGACACATTCTGCTATTCGTATTGGTGGTGTTCCTTTAGATATTCAAGATTCGTTTATATCTCAATTAAAAACATTCCTTGATAAGCTTCCTGCAAATATTAAAGATTATGAAGATTTACTAGATACTAACCGTATTTGGTTGATGAGAATGGAGGAGGTTGGAACAATTTCAACAGAAATGGCATTATCATGGGCTTGTACAGGACCAATGTTAAGAGCATCTGGTGTTGCATGGGATATTCGTAAAGAAGAACCATATGAATTATATGATGAAGTTGAGTTTAAAGTTCCTTTCTCTGATAAAGGTGATAACTTCGCTCGTTACCGTATTTATATGGAAGAGATGAGAGAATCTGCAAAAATTCTTTATCAAACTATTGATATGTATGCTGAGTGTGTTAAAAACAATCAAACAGAGTTAATGGCACATTCTCCAAAATATATATCAGCTTCTAAGCTTGATATAATGACTCAAAATTATTCTTTGATGCAGCACTTTGTATTAGTAACACAAGGGATGAGACCACCAGTTGGAGAAGTTTATGTAGCAACAGAATCACCAAAAGGTGAATTAGGTTTCTTTATCAATTCTCAAGGTGGACCATATCCATATAGACTAAAACTTCGTGCCCCATCTTTTTGGCATACAGGAATTTTAACTGACCTATTACCTGGTCACTATATTCCAGATGTTGTTTCTATTATTGGAACAACTAATATAGTATTTGGGGAGATTGATCGTTAATGAAAAGATATGACTTAAGAAAATTAAAAAATGATTTTGAACCTCGCATGAAAGAGATTTTAGGCGAGCATAAAGTTGGTGAAGTGGCAATCTTTTTATTTGAAATAGGTGATTTTACACCTATTCAAAGATCTGCAGATCTAGTAAAAGAATGTGGTTATGAGTTGATGAACTCTTTAAAGTTTAACGAAGTCGATTGGACTATCGTTGCAAAAAAAGGTTAGGAATAGATTTTGAGTAAAGTATATTTTTCTACTTGGAATGGTGAACTAATAAATAATATTGGTAAACCCCAAGAAGAGTGGGAAGAATCAGCATATAACTTACCAGCATCATATGATAGTCATCGTGAGTCAAAAGCCTTTATTGGTTGGGATGGTGTTTCATTATTTGATGAAGATGTAGATGTAATTCGTTTAGCAATGGAATACGCAGCACAATATCAAGTTTACTCTGAGGCATGTGGAAGATGTGCTCCTGGTAGATGGGGTGGGCAGATTTTATATGATCAATTAGATAAAATTGCTCGAGGTGAAGGTGCTATATCTGATTTAGATCATTTAAAAGAGATTGGTAAAAGTATGCAGATTACTGCTAAGTGTGAGATTGGAAAAACTGTTCCAAATCCTATACTTGATTTAATGACACACTTTGAAGATATTTTTATGGAGTGTATAAACGAACAGAAAAAATCTAAACATTATGATGAATCTGTTTCGTATATTGCAAAAATTACAGCTCCATGTACAGATGCTTGTCCTGCACATGTTGATATTCCAGGTTATATTGAGGGTGTAAGAGATTTAAGATTTGATGATTCGCTTAAAGCTACTCGTCAAACTATGCCATTAGCACATGTTTGTGGTCGTGTTTGTCCTCATCCATGTGAAGATGCATGTCGTAGAACAAATCTTGATGAACCTATCTCTATTATGTCGCTTAAGCGTATTGGTGCTGATTGGGAAACTGATCATGGTTATGATTTTTTTCATCCTATGGAGAAAAAACCAAGCAATGGTAAAAAAGTAGCAGTTGTTGGTGCTGGTCCTGCTGGTCTTACAACTGCATATTACTTAGCTGCTGATGGTGTTGAAGTTGATGTGTATGAAGCTCTTCCTGTTTTAGGTGGTGAAGTTACTGTTGGTGTTCCAGAGTATCGTATGCCATGGGAAAAATATCTTCAAGATATTGAATGTGTTCGAGATATGGGAGTTAATTTCATTTTAAACCATGCAGTTACTGCAGATGAATTGAGAGAGTTTGAAACAACTTATGATGCTACTATGATTGCATCTGGAACTCGTATATCTAAAGCAGTAAGATGTGATAATGAAAGAGAAGAGGTTAAAGGTTACTGGGGAGCTATTGATTTCCTTGACTGGGTAAATCTTTATGAAAAATTTGATATTAAAACACCTAAATCTGTTCAAGAACAACAGATGTTATCGACTGATTATGTAGATTTGACTGGTAAAACAGTTGTATGTGTTGGTGGTGGCTTTACTTCAATGGATGTTGTTCGTTGTTCTGTTCGTGCTGGAGCCAAAAAAGTTATTATGATTTATCGTCGTGATGAGAAAACAATTATTAGAAACACTACCTATGAAGAGTATCATGAAGCTGTTGAAGAGGGTGTAGAGTTTATTTTCCACTCAGCAGTTGCAAGAATGAATGATGAGGATGGTGTATTAAAATCACTTGATTTTAATATGTTTGAACTTGTTCCAGATCCAGATGGTGGTCGTGCTCAATTAGTTAAAATTGACGATGGTGATTTTAGTATGGATGTTGATTATCTAATTCCAGCTGTTTCTCAAAGTGCTGATTTGAAATTTTTACCACAGGAGTGGGAACTTGATATGACATCATGGGCTACAATTAAAACAAATGGTAAAGATTATATGACATCTCGTAAAGGTGTTTTTGCTTCAGGTGACTGCGAATATGGTCCTATGACAATTGTTAATGCAGTCGGTCAAGCTAAAAGAGCTGCTTCAGTAATGAGTAGATATATTCACACTGGTGAGATAACTTTAACTGACGATGAGATTATGGAAGATCATTTAGTTAAGTTAAAAGTGTATAACAAAAAAGAAAAAGTAACTGGTTGGTTACCTGGTTTACCAAGAGAAAATAGTTCAGTATTAGATGCAGATTTTAGAAAAAGTAATAATGCCGAAGTTAACTTAGGTTTTACACAGGATGAAGCTATAAGTGAAGCTGATCGCTGTATGCGTTGTTATTACATCGCTATGGTTCAGGCGTAGGAGGTGGATATGAGTAAAACAATTAATTTTAAAATTGATGGCATATCTGTTGAAGCACAAAAAGGGGAAACGATATTAACAGTTGCCCGTAGAAATGATATTTATATCCCTACTATGTGTTATATATCTAAAACATCTCCTTGTGGCTCTTGTCGTATGTGTGTTGTTGAGGCTGAGGGAGTTGATGGTTATATACTTTCATGTAATACTCCTCCAACTGAAGGTATAAATATTACAACAAATACAGCTGGATTGGAAAAAGAACGAACAAATATTATGAAACTTTATGATGTTAATCATCCATTAGAGTGTGGTGTTTGTGATAAATCTGGTGAGTGTGATTTACAAAATAAAACTTTAGAATTTGGTGTGTCTCAGCAAAATTTTTCAGCTCGTGACCAATCTCGTAAAATACAAAAATGGGGATTAATAAATTATGATCCAGCTCTTTGTATCTTATGTGAAAAATGTGTTCATGTTTGTAATGAAGTTATTGGTGATGATGCTATTGAGGTTAAATTTGGTGGATATAGTTCAACTATTATTCCTAAAAATTCTGAAACATTAGATTGTACTTTTTGCGGTGAATGTATTGCTGTTTGTCCAGTTGGGGCTCTAGTAAGTTCTGATTTTCAATATACAGCAAATGCATGGGAATTAAATCGTGTACCAGCTGTATGTGTTCATTGTTCTGCTGGGTGTTCTTTAGAGTATGAGACAAAAGATGCTGGAATTCATGGTGAGAAAAGTATATATAGAGTAAAAAATAATTTTGAATTCACTAATCTTTGTGGTGCTGGTCGTTTTGGATATGACTTTAATAATAAAGCTACTAAAGATGAATCTGCATTTAATAAAGCCGTTGAAGCTATACAAAATGCAAAAGCGATTCGTTTCTCTTCAATGATAACAAATGAAGAAGCGTATATGTTAGGCGAATTAAAAAATAAGTTTGGAATGAAACTATTTAATGAAGATGCAAGATTATATGCTGAATTTATGAGTGCTTATAGTAGTATAAGTGGTAAAAAGCATCACAGTGCAACACTTGATGCTGTAAAACAAGCAGATGCCGCTATAGTTATTGGAAGTAGAATATCTACTGATAATCCAGGTGTTAGATATGCATTGACAACAGCTTCAAGACATAATGGAGCTAAAATAGTATATGCTCATCCAATTGAAGATGCCTTATTGCAAAATGTTGTAACTCAGCTTATGAAATATGAAGTTGGTACAGAAGAGGGTGTTATGGCTCTTTTGGCTCATGGTATTTTAAAAGATGCAGATTTGTCTGATGAAGAGCGTTCATTTTTTAATGATTTGGATTTTGGTTATATTGGTGCAGAGACTAATATTGGTGAAGAAGAGATTGATCAGATGATGAAATCATTTTCTCGTTCTCAAAAGTGTGTATTAATTATTGGTAGTGATATAATGGCACATAAGTGTGCTACTAATATTGCTAAATTAGCTGCATTAATAGAAAAATATACTACATTCAGCTTACTTATTGTTCCTTCACAAGTTAATACTCTTGGTGTATCACTTATTAATTCATTAGATATTGATGAAGATATTATAGATGTTGTTGGTTATAATGATAATGGTAATTTTGTTATATCTTCTTTAGAATATGCAAATTTATCAATACCATCTTTAAATCAGCAAGAGGGTACATTTGTTAGTATTGACAATAGAGTTTTACCAACAAATGTTGCTTTAGATTTTGATGGATATACTCTTCATGATTTAGTCTTGGCATGTGGGATTGAACATGAAAATACAATTGATTGTACAAAAGAGTTAAGTGCTAATTCTGGTTTTAAATCAGTTGAATTTGATTCTTTAGAGAATTTCTTATCTGTTTATGGCGATGATGATAGAGGTTACATACTTGACGAAGTTAAGTGTAATATTGATGGAAAACTTGATTTTATAGATGAATTACCAGAATTTAATGGTACAGTTATATATAATGTAAATCCTGTTTTACAATTTAATGCATATACAAATAAAACTAAGCAGTTAGAAAAAGATAGTTCATTGAGAGGTTCAGCTCAATTTGCATCTGCTGCAAGGATTTCAGATGGAGATAGTATCGAGATTACTTTTGGTTCTCAAACCATTAGACGAAAATTTAAGTTAGATGAAAATCTAAAAGGTACTATAGCTCTGAATCCTACATATGATATAGCAGTAGATTCTAGTAGATATAGATTTGAAAAATCCAAAATAGTGAGAGTAACAAATGAGTAATATTACTATAAACATTGATGGAAAAGAGATAGAAACACAAGAGGGTGAATTTATTTTAAATGCCGCTCGTGCGAATGATATTTTTATTCCAGCAATATGTTATTTAACGAGATGTAGCCCGACATTAGCTTGTCGTATATGTCTTGTTGAAGCTGATGGAAAGCAAGTATATGCTTGTAATGCCAAGAGTAAAGATGGGATGAATATCATCACTTCAACTGAAAATATTGATAAAGAACGCCGTGCGATTATGGAAGTTTATGATGTAAATCATCCTCTTCAGTGTGGTGTATGTGATCAGTCAGGAGAATGTGAATTACAAAATTATACTTTAGAATTTGGTGTTGATTCACAAAATTATGCAGTTAAAGATGTTGATAGAAGTTCACATGATTGGGGACATCTTCATTATGATCCAGGTCTTTGTATAGTTTGTGAAAGATGTTCTACTGTATGTAAAGATATGATTGGGGATAACTCACTTAAAACTATCCCTCGTGGAGCAGATGCACTAGATGCTGAATTTAAAGATAATATGCCAAAAGATGCTTATGCAATGTGGAATAAGCTTAATAAATCTGTAATTGGTTTAACAAATGGAACGGATGTTCTTGATTGTACATCTTGTGGTGAGTGTGCTGCTGTTTGTCCAGTTGGTGCTTTGGTAGATACTCACTTTATGTACAAATCAAATGCTTGGGAACTTAATCGTATCCCTGCTACATGTGGTCACTGTTCTGCTGGTTGTCAAATATCTTATGATGTTAAACATACAAGTATTGAAAATCCTGAAGATAAAATTTACCGTGTTATGAATGAGTGGAATTTTGTTTCACTTTGTGGTGCTGGTAGATATGGATTTGATTATCAAAATGCTAATGTAGTTAAAGATGAAGTTGCTTTTGATAAAGCAGTTCAAGCTTTCAAAAAAGCTGATACGATTAAGTTTACTTCAACTATTACAAATGAAGAGGCATTAATTTTAGAAAATCTAAAAGATAAATTTGGATATAAGTTAGTAAATAATGAAGCTAAATCTTTTCAAACTTTCTTAGAAAATTATTCTGCTATTAGTGGAACAAGTCTTTATGGAAGTGATTTAAAAGAGATGGCTAATAGTAACTTTATTGTTTCTATTGGTTCAGCCTTAAAAACTGACAATCCAAATGCAAGATACTCATTTAATAATTCACTTACTGTAAATAAAGGTGCAGGTTTGTATTTCCATCCTGTAAGTGATCCTATTATTGATGGTATGGGTAAAAATATAATGAGTATAAAACATAAGCCACTTCAAGAAGAGGCTGCATTATACTTAATCCTAGATTTATTTGCTGATAAAGAAAAACTACCATCAGATATTGTTGATTATTTAGCATCATTTCACTCTACAAAAACTGTAACAGTTACAGAAACTATTAAAGAAAAAGTTATTGAAATTGTTAAAGAGATGAAACTTAATGAAGAAACAGGTGAAGAGGAAGAGGTTGAAGTAGAAAAATCTAAAATGGTTCCTAAAAAAGTAAGTAAAGATGTGGAAGTTGATGATAACAGATTACTTTCTGTACTTAATGCATCTGAAAAATTTACTGAAAATTTAGATAAGTTTTTAAAGAAAAAGGAAACTTTCTCTTTAGTAGTTGGAGCAGATTTATATAATCATCCAAACTCTAAAAACTGTGCAAGATTAGTTGCTTTAGTTGAAAAATATAGTAAATTTAAAATCGTTATGATTCCAACTCTAACAAACTCTCTTGGAGTTTCTCTTATCAATAAACTTAGTGATGAAGAGGGTGAGTTTAGTATAGGTTATAATACTAAAGGTGATTTCACATTATCTGCACTTGGTGATGGAGACTTAGATATGCCTGCTATTAATCAGCAAGAGGGGACATTAACTTCGATTAATAAAAGAGTTAATCCTACAAATGCTGCTATTGGCTATGATGGCTATGAACTAAATGATATAGCAAATGCTTTAGGTCTAAATGTTGAAAATACAATTGACTATACTTTGGCATTACCAGTATCAAAAGGTTTTAAATCTGAAAAATTTGATGATTTACCTGATTACTATACAAATTCTGGTGAATCTATGCGTGGATATGAGCTTGAAAAGATGGATAAAAAAGTTTCAGATGATGAGAGTGTTGAACAACTAGATGAAACACTTACTTTAGCTGATTCTTTAATCTATCTTGCTAATCCAGTAAGACAGTTTAGTGAATTTACCAATAAAGCTACAAACCTTGATGAGGTAAGTGGTATCTATATGAGTGAAGAGTTTTTAGCTAACTCAGAACTTAATGAGGGTGATAGTGTAAGAGTGAAGAATGAAAATGGTGAAGTAGTTGCAAATATTGTTAGCGATAATAAAATTGCTGGCAATATTATAGTTATTCCAAGTTTTGATTCTAAATTAAATTCAGAGGCTTTGTTTAGTGGTTATCGCTTTGCATCAGCTTCGATAGAAAAGGTGTAATATATGGAAGTAGCATATTTAATTGAAACGATTATCAAGGTCGTTGTTGTTCTGCTTATATTTTCTGCTTTAGCGGGTATAGGAACATACTTTGAGCGTAAAGTTCTTGCATTTATGCAGCGTCGTCTTGGTCCAATGAATGTTGGTCCTTATGGAATGTTACAGTTTGGAGCAGATGCTATAAAGCTTTTTACAAAAGAAGATATTATCCCTTCAAATGTTGTTGCTCCTATTTTTAAAATAGCACCAGTTATTACTGCTGCTACTGCATTTATGGCAGCTGCAGCTATTCCATTTTTGCCTGAATTTACTATCTTTGGATATACAGTTCACCCAATTGTTTCTGATATCAATATTGGTATTTTATATATTCTTGGGGTTATGGGTGTAGGTTTGTATGGTCCATTACTTGGTGGTATGGCATCAGCAAATAAATTTTCTTTGCTTTCAGCTGCTCGTGCTGCTGCTGTATTTATCTCTTATGAGGTTGTTACAGGTTTATCAATTCTAGCTCCAATTATGATGGTTGGTTCATTGTCATTAATTGATTTTAATGATTATCAACTTGAAAATGGTTGGATGATATTTAATATGTATGGTGTTGGATTTGTGGCATTTATTTTATTTTGGATTGCTGGATTTGCTGAAACTGGTCGTACACCATTTCATTTAATTGCTAATGATCATGAGATTATTGATGGATTTGGTACTGAGTATTCTGGTATGAGATGGGGACTTTTCTTCATTGGTGAGTATGCAAATATGTTCTTTATCTCTTTTGTAATCCCTTTATTATTTTTGGGTGGTTATGGTGATGGAAGTTTCTTAGGTGCTATGGCTTTACTTGGTAAGATGTCATTCTTCTTCTTTTTCTTTTTATGGACAAGAGCTGCATGGCCAGATGTTAGACCAGATCAATTAATGTGGTTATGTTGGAAAGTATTAATGCCAATAGCGGTATTAAATATTCTAATTGCTGCAATAGTAATGATATAAGGTGGTAGAGATGAATAATGAAGCATTTAATAATAGAGATGTAAGTGATAGCTACTTTTTAGTAGATATTGAAGATTATCCTACCGAGCCGTGGGATAAATTTAAAAGAGTTATAAAAAGAACTTTTAGAATTGAGCTTTTTGTAGGTCTTTGGGTTGTTATAAGAGAGATGTTTAAGTTTGATCTTCACACTGTTTCTTATCCTGAAGAGAAGATGCCAATAGGTCCTAGATACCGTGCTATTCATGAGATGAAAAGATTATGGGAATCAGATACTGAGAGATGTATCGGTTGTGGACTTTGTGAGAAGATTTGTATATCTAATTGTATTAAAATTGATACTAGAATAGATGAAAATTCTCGTAAAGAGGTTAGTGATTATAGTATTAATCTTGGTCGTTGTATTTTTTGTGGATATTGTGCTGAAGTTTGTCCAGAACTCGCAATTACACATGGTGGTAGATATGAAAATGCATCTGATCAGAGGGAACATTTTTTAATGTATGAGGATATGTTAACACCATTGGATAAGATGACTGCTGGAACTCAAGTTGAGTTTGAAGGTTTTGGTGCTATTACACCACATGAAGATGAGCGTGTTAAAAAAACACCTCTAGCATATTAAGGAGATTGGGTATGTTTGAAGCAATTGCGTTTTATCTGTTTGCTTTTTTAACAATTGCGATGTTTTTTATCACGGTTACAACATCACAAGCGTTATACGCATTAACAGCGTTAGCTGC
>JAGGWE010000223.1 GCA_021157665.1 Sulfurimonas sp. | reverse complement strand
TTTATCATAGAGAGGATGGGCTTACATTTAAAACACAAAAAGCTAGATATAACAAAAAAACAGATGTTATACAAGCTCTTACAAAATATGTGTCATATATGAATGGAAATAGAGCCACTGGTTCATCAATAGAGTATAATAATGCTTTAGGATTAACTAAGTCCAAAAATATTATTGCAAATTATAAATTAAAAGAGAGATAAATATGAAACACCTTATATTGTTTGGCTTATTATTAACAACAAGTTTATTAGCACAAGATTTACAAATAAAGTCTAAGACATTTCATGCCGATGAAAAGTCAGGGATTTCTGTTTTTGAAGGCGATGTAAATATAATTAAAGCTAGTGATGAGCTTAATGCTTCAAAAGTTACAGTCTATACAGATGATAAAAATCAACCAACAAAATTTATAGCAGAGGGGAAAGCTTCTTTTACAATTTTATCTGAAGAGGGTTCTTTGTATAAAGGAAAAGCTCATAAAGTTATTTATTTTCCAAATAAAAAAGAGTATCATTTTTTTAAAAATGTTCATTTAAAACAGATAAATGAAAAAAAAGAGATTATTGGTGATGAAGTTATTTTAAAAACTATTGATGGTAAAGCATATGCAAAAGGTAACAAAGAAAAACCAGTTATTATGATTTTTAAAATGCCTAAAAAAGATGATAAGAAAAATGATAAAAAATAATATGATAGATATAGTTGATGCAAAATTCATAACATCTGCACCAAATGTAGCTTCTGCTCCAGAGTCTGAAGTACAAAATGAAGTTGTCTTTATGGCTAGATCAAATGTTGGAAAAAGTTCTTTGCTTAATGCACTAACAAACCACAAAGGTCTTGCAAAAGTTTCTTCAACACCAGGTAAGACTAAGCTTATAAATTACTTTGATGTAACATTTATGGATAGAGAAAATTCTGAAAAAAGTATTGTGAAGTTCGTTGATTTACCTGGTTTTGGTTATGCAAAAGTTGCTAAATCAGTAAAGCATGGCTGGGAAAAAAATCTCACTGATTATATTTCACAAAGAGAACAGATTAAATTGTTTATCCATCTTATAGATTGTAGGCATCCACATTTAGATATAGATACTGATGTTAATGATTTCTTACAAAATAATTGTGGTGAATCACAATATATTTTACAAATATTTACAAAAATTGATAAGTTAAATCAAAAAGAGCAAAGTGCATTAAGAAGAGAATTTCCACATGCCATGATGGTATCGAGTTCAAAAAAAAGAGGGATGCAAAAAGCAATTAAAGTTATATATGATATTTTGCATGAAAATATAGATGAAGACTGAATATAAAAAAGCATCACTTTGCGATATACCTTCTATGCAAGAACTTGTTTCTCCAGAAGTAGAATCTGGTGTAATCTTAGAGAGAAGTGATGATGAGATTGCAACAAATATTAGGTCTTATATCTTAGCTTATGAGGATGGTCAGCTTATTGGATTTTGTGCTTTACATATTCACACTTCATCACTTGCGGAGATTAGGTCACTTATAGTAAAAGATGGTTTTAGAGGCAAAGGAGTAGGCGAAAATCTTATAAATATTTGTATAGATGAAGCCCAAACACTTGGCTTACAAAAGCTTTTATCATTAACATATAAACAATCATTTTTTGAAAAACTTGGGTTTACCGAGATTCCAAAAGAATCAATCCCTGAACATAAAATCTGGGCTGATTGTATTAAATGTAAACACTTCCCAATATGCAACGAAGTATCCCTAATCAAAAATCTATAAAAAATTCATTTATATACATTGTTTTATTCATTGTATATGAGAGTTTAAGTAGTATTTACCTATTTTTACCACCACTTTTTGGTGTTTTATTTGTTCTTTTAATCAATGCATTAAATAAAAATGATACGATTTCGGTTGTTTTAATCGCTTTTTGTTTGATTATTTTTGAGGTTGAAAAAGGTTATATACTTTTTAGTTCTATCATTTATTTGCTAATGATTTATAAGTTTGTTTTACCAAAGATAATTCAAAATACTAGTTGTGATTCATGTATAAAAATATTTTATATTTTATTTGCATATATTGGTTTTTATCTATTTAATGCTTTTTTTTCAAATATATTTTTATTACCACCACCAAGTGTCAATTACTATATAGTTTACTATATAGTAATTGAGTTTTTTATAGTGAGTTTATTATGAAAATAAAATTTATACTTTTCGTTTTTATATCAATTTGGTTATATGTAATTGTAAGAGTTTTTTTCCTCTCTATTGAGTCAAATAGTTATTATGAGAGATTATCTTTAAGTAACACAATAAAGAAAGAAAAAATTGCTCCAGTTCGAGGAGAGATACTAGATATAAAAAATAGACCTATAGCTATAAATAAACTTGGATTTAAAATTCAGTTAAAACCACACCTATTATCTAAAAAAAATATTCATATATTTAATGAAGAGATAGATAATTTAATAAGGCTTTTACCACAGTTAGACAAAGAAAAAATTATAAGAAATTATAAGAAAAAAGATTCTTATTATAATCATAATTTTATAGATATTGTTCATTTTATACAATATAAAGATATTATATCTGTTTATACAGAACTCAATTTAAGAAAAAATGTAAATATTGCATCTGCACCAAAAAGATATTATCCATATAATAGTATTGGCGCTCATATAATAGGATATGTTTCTCGTGCAAATAGAGGAGATATTGAAAATGACAAAATATTAGAGTTGATTGGTTACACTGGTAAAACAGGTATAGAGAAACAATATAATAAATTTCTTGAAGGTGAAGCTGGATATAGAAAAATAAAAATAAATGCAAGTAATCAAGAGATTATGGAGTTATCTTATAAAAAAGCGTTAGAGCATAGAAAATTAATATTAGGTTTAGATATTGAGTTACAAAAATATATCTCTAAATTATTTGAACACAAGGCTGGTGCTGCGGTAGTTATGGATATAAATGGATCGATTTTATCTGCTAGTAGTTATCCTGCTTATGATTTAAATCTTTTTGTGTCAGGTATGTCACATGCTACATATAATAAACTGGCAAATAATATTGAGCATCCATTTACAAATAAGCTTATAAATGGCTTATATCCACCTGGATCTACAATTAAAACAGGACTTGGGCTTATATATATAACAACAGATCTAAATGAAAAACGCTCTTTTACTTGTACGGCTAAGCTTTCCTTAGGTAGTAGAATTTTTAGATGTTGGAAAAAAAGAGGGCATGGTGTTACCAATATAACAAAAGCTATTAGAGAGAGTTGCGATGATTATTTTTATAAAGGTAGTTTATTAGTAGGTAATAAAAAAATGAGTGACGGGTTGATACGATATGGATTAGCTACTAAAACAGGGGTAGATTTACCAAATGAATTTATAGGTATAGTTCCATCAAGAGAATGGAAAAAAAGAAAATATAATAGAAGTTGGAGTTTGGGAGAAACAGTAAATACCTCTATAGGGCAAGGTGATTTTCTTGTAACACCTTTACAAATGGCTCAATTTACTGCTTTAATGGCTACAGGAAAGCTACCAACACCACATTTTGCTAAATATATCGGAGATAAAGAGTATAAAACAGAGATAAAAGATGTATTTACTCAAAAAGAGAAAGAAAAATTACCAATAATACAAAATGCTATGTATGAAGTTTGTAATCATCTGCATGGAACAGCAACACACTATTTAAGTTCAAAGATTACTATAGCTGGAAAAACAGGAACAGCGCAGGTGGTAGCCATTAAGCAAGATATTAAAAAAAGAAAACTAGAACATGAGTTGGCTTATTATAATCGCTCACATGCTTGGTTTACATCTTATGGACCATATAAAAAACCAAAATATATAGTAATGGTAATGGTTGAGCATGGTGGTCATGGTGGAGCAGCAGCTGGTGAAATGGTTTCAAAAATATATAATTGGCTTCTTAAAGAAGAGTATATAGATAAAGTTTATAAAAAATAAACTTTATCTATCTGTTAAACTAAAGAGTTCTGAATAAAAAGAGCTAAAATAATTAGTAGAAAAATAGCACCAGCTTTATTATAAAGCTTATTCGCTAAAATAAATAATAGTGTAATAGAAGCAGCTATCATTATTAACATATCAAATTTTGTTGCTACAAGGTCAACAGTTAACGGGTTTACAAGTGAAGCAGCACCTAAAACCATAGAAAAGTTAGCTACATTTGAACCAATAATGTTTCCTATACTCATCTCTGCATTACCTTTTTTAACAGCTACTAAAGATACTACAAGTTCTGGAAGTGATGTACCTAAAGAGATAAGAAAGATACCTATAATCCACTCGCTAATACCAAAATCTCTTGCTATATTTGTTCCACTTTCTATTACAAAATTTGCCCCACCAATAGTTAGAGCAAACCCTATAACCAAGAAAGGGATTGTTTTTCCCCAGTTGAATTTTTTTGTTAATGCTTCATCTACTTCTCCAACTAAATCATCTTTAGCATCTGTAAATAAAAATACTAAATATGAAACCATGAGAAGTAGATAAAGCATCCCATCTACTCTTCCAATTACACCATCTTGAATCATTATGAAAAATAAAACTAATGGAATTACAACCCAAGCACTATCTTGAGCAAACAAGTTTCTTTTTGGATGCATAGTTTTAGAAATCATAAATACAATACCTAAAACCATTGTTATGTTGAAAATAACACTACCAACAACATTTGCAACTGCCATATCACTTTTACCTTGTCCCGCAGCCATCACAGAAGCTGCCATCTCTGGAAGGGATGTACCAAATGCTACAAGTGTAGCACCAATCACAAAGTGTGAAATATTGAAGTGAAGAGCGATTCTCTCTGATTCTTTGATTATAAAATCAGCACCATAAATTAAAGCTCCCATTGCAGCTATAAAAATTACAAAATCCATGTATTGTTATCCTTGTGTTCTTATTATTAAACTTTTTGGTAAATTAAACTCTTTTATAATTCTTATCTCTTCTTCTCTCATCTCACCATTATCAACTTCGTGGTCAAATCCAAGTAGATGAAGCAATCCATGAATATATAAAAGTGTAAGTTCATCATCTGAAGTATGTCCTAACTCTTTTGCCTTTGATTCCACATGCCAAGATGAGATAACTATACTCCCAAGAGGTGACATAGGCATATCTGCATAAGGAAAGCTTAAAACATCTGTTGATTTATCAATATTTCTATATTGTTTATTGATATTTTTTATCTCATCTTCTGTTGTAATAATAAGCTCTATCTCTTTTTTTGTAAAAGTGTTTGTTATAGTATTTAAAAGTTGTTCATCAACATTTAAAGAAGTTTTGTTATCTAGTTCAATCATGAGTGGAATTATATTAAAATGAGGCTTACAAGTAGATATAAAATATTAAACAAATTGTACTTATGTTAAAATCTTTTTTATGAATGAAAAAAAAATAAAAAAAGCTATTTGTATTATGAGTGGTGGTATGGATTCTACCCTTAGTGCTTATATGATGAAAAATGATGGTTATGAAGTTATTGCTCTGCATTTTAACTATGATCAAAGAACACAAACTAAAGAGTTAGAGTGTTTTCATAAAATATGTAATGATTTAAAAGTAAAAGAAAAGTATGTTTTAGACTTAGATTTTTTTAAACAACTTGGAGCTTCAGCTTTAACTGATAAAAGTATTGAAGTGCCAACTGGTGGGATAGAAGATGGTGTTCCTATCACTTATGTTCCTTTTAGAAATGGAATATTTTTAAGTATGGCAGCAGCGATTGCAGAAAAAGAGGAAGCTGAAGTTATAAGTATAGGTGTTGTTGAAGAGGATAGTAGTGGTTATCCTGATTGTAGAGAGTCTTATATAAAAAGTATGCAAGAGAGTATAAATCTTGGAACTAAAGATGAAACAAATATTATAATCCACATGCCATTGGTAAATCTTAAAAAATCACAAATAGTTCAAAAATCTTTAGAGTTAAAAGTACCTTTAGAATTAACTTGGAGTTGCTATAAAAATGAAAGCTTGGCATGTGGAGTTTGTGACAGTTGTAGGCTTAGACTAAATGGTTTTAAATTAGCTGGAGTTACAGACCCAATACCTTATGAATAGTTTTTTATATAAAGATTTAACTATAAACCATATCATAAAAAAAGGTTTGAAAAATAGTTATATATCTATCTCGGATGAAGCAGAGGTAGTTTTAAAAACACCAAAAGTATCTCAAACCTTTATACAAAACCTACTCTTAGATAGAGAAATTTGGATACGAAAAAGATTAGATGAAGCTAAGCAAAATATGCCTATAAAAATCAACATAGAAGATGAAATTCATCTTTTTGGTGAAGTTTATAGTATTGATATGCCAGAAGCTACAAAACTAAGAGAAAAACTAGGTAAAATTAGAATAAGCACTACTCAAAATATTATTAAGTGTTATAACGCTTTTTACAAAGAATATTCGCAAGATTATATTGTTCCAAGAGTAAAATACTTTTCTGATTTTATGGGTTTAAAATATAATGAGATAAAATTTAGAAAGATGAGAGGAAGATGGGGGAGTTGTAGTTCAAAAAGAGTTTTAACATTTAACACAGAACTTATAAAAACAAAAAAAGAATTAATCGATTATGTTATTGTACATGAACTTGCTCACTTAAAACATATGAATCATTCTAAAGCTTTTCACTTTCTAGTTGATGAGTATCTACCCAACTCAAAGCTTTATCGTAAAGAATTGAAAAAAACAAGATTTTCTACTTTTTAAAATAGTTTAGATGGTATCTACTAGATGGTGACCACATCATCCATCCATTTGTTTGAATTTTTTCACAAGCTCTAACTTGTTCATTTACTTCATGTTTTTTATAGTACATTTTTGTATGTGCATAATCTTTAAAATACTGCAACCAAGGTCTAACTCTTGCAGGTTCTATAATATCTTGAACATGTTTAATACTTCTGTATATTACAATAAACGGATAGCTAGATGGATTTTTCTTAGCAAATGAGCCTCTTGCAAAGCCAGATGGATAAAGCATTGGTGCTAAATAATCAGCATGTTTTGATAAACTTTCAACTGTTTGACCAATACCATTATCACCATCCTTAGTCCATAAAATATTTCCATAAGTATCAACAGAGATATAAACGCCATATTTTCTAAGTCGTTGCCTAGCTGAATCTAAAAATTCACCAATAGTTTTTACTCGATTTTCTTGAGTGTTTTCTTGACAAAATTGTAATCCTTTTTTTGCAGGAAAACGGATATAATCAAAATTTATCTCATCAAAACCAACTTTCGCAGCTTCCTCCGCAATAGATAATGTATAGTTATGACTTCTTTTATCATAAGGGTCAACCCAAGCCATCTCATCATGGTTTCTCCAAATTTCACCATTAGTTTTTTTAATAGCATAATCTGGGTTATTTGAAGCTTGAAGTTCATCTTTGAAAGTTACAATTCTAGCAATTGTATATATGTTTTTTGACTTCATTAAATTCATGAATTTTTTTATATTTCTATTTGTTCTTTTTTCATGAGCACCATAAAGGTTAGCTTGTTTAAATGAAGTCTTGTAAAGAGTTGAGCCATATTCATTTTTAATATCAATAACTATAGCATTTACCTCTTTTTTATCAATAATATTAAGGATTCTTTTCATGGTTTTGGAATTTCCACTAGCACCCCAAAAGGTTAAATACAGGGCTTTTATATTAATTTTTTCAAGTTTAAACTCTGTAGTATTTATATCATCTTTAACAGCTAAAGCTCTATATCCATATGATTTAATATGAATTTGTTTTTCATCAGTTTTTAAAGAAAAAGTACCATTTTCATCACTTTTTACAGTAGTTTTAGAGTCACTAATCATTGCACCATAAATTGGCATTAAAGAGTTTGAGTCTATGATTTTACCACTAAATGAAGCAAAAAGCAGAGTGTTAAGTAAGGTGAAGATTGTAAAAAGTTTTATCAAATATGTTCTCGTTTTTTAGTTGTTTGTTATAAGCAAAATCTATACCAAAATCTAGCGTTCATTTAAAAAATAACGCAGACTTGTATCACTCCACTCTTTTGATAGCTTAAGATGTTTTTCTATCGAGGCATAAACTTTCTCGAAATCTTTGTTTTTAGCACTAAGTTCATCAATAACATTAGCTAAAGCGATTTTACCAGCATCCATAACATCTTTTGGAAATTGCTTTATATTTACATCAAGTTCTTTTAGTTTTTGAAGTGCTTTAATATTCTCAGCGTGAAATTCATAAGTCATGTTTGAGTTCATCTCACTTGAAGCTACTTCAAGCATAGACTGATGCTCAAATGGTAGTTTCTCCCAAGATTTTTTGTTAAATGTAAGTTCTAAAATAGAACCAGGCTCATGCCAACCAGAGTAATAATAAGGTGCAACTTTATAAAAACCCATCTTAATATCAAGAGCAGGGCCAACCCACTCAGTAGCATCAATCACACCACGCTCTAAAGATGTATAAA
>JAGGWE010000180.1 GCA_021157665.1 Sulfurimonas sp. | reverse complement strand
GTCCAAAAACTAGCTGTTGGTAAAAGTACAAAAAGTGTTCCCCAAATAATTGGCCAATGAAGTAACATCAACCCTAATTCACCATATTTTTTTCTTTTTATAACAAAGCTATATGATTGGATTATAAAAGCTGGATACATAAAAAACATTGCACCCCAAAAAATAATATATTTTAAGCTTCTAAGCCAAGCTTTATTACCTTTATACTTTGGGGCAAAAGCACCATCAAATGCTAAAATATCTTCATCTTTTTCAGGAACATTACACCAAGTGTGATGATTTATATTGTGTTTAAAATCCCACCATGAAGATGAATTACTTAAAATTATCGCAGAAAATGGATAGCTTAATTTAAAAGATAGAGATTTATTTTTAAAGTATTGTGTATGTAAAATATCATGTGATATAAATACTGCACGAGTAAATACTAAAGTCATAAATAGACCTAAAAGGATAGGATTCCACATAGGAGCAGTCATAAAAATTAAAATCATAGAAGCTATAGTCGCAATCATCTCAATAGAACCACGAATAGGAATTCTATCTAAAAGTCCTGCTGCCCGAACTTGGTCTTTTAAATCACTAAAAATATCAGGGTATTTTGCTACACTCTCATTAGACATATTTTTACCTTAAATTAAATTTGTATTTATTATAACCATTATAGTTTAAGTTTATCTTTTTAGTTTGAATATTTATCTTGGCATGTGGGAGTTGTAACTATTTAAATTGTAAAGCCCATAAAAAGGCTTTACAATCAAATAAGGGGAGTGAATAAAAACATTATTTATATGTAAAATTCTACCAATGAACTTCTGCGGTTACCATAACTGAATCATAATCATCTTCATTAGTTTCTTTTACATCATATGTTTGACCTGAAAGTAACCATTTAAAATTTTTATTTTGTTGCCATGCAACACCATAAATATAGTTCTCTTCAGTTTCTATTATTTTATTAGTCTCTGTATTTTCATTTTCCCATCTATCATAACGAGCTAATATTGAAAACTGTTTTTTAGCACCAAAACGATATGTACCATTTACAGAATAACCTTGACCATTCCAGTCAGTTGTTCCAAATTCACCAGTTTCTATTTCACCATCTAAATTATTTTCAGATTTTACATACTGAGCCGCAATTAAGAAAGATGGTGTATTAAACACCGAGTGCAGACCATAGAAGTTATAATCTTCTCCATCTTGCCCACCAGATACACTTGAATCTACTGCATTATGTGAGTTATTCATATTATATTGACCAAAGAATGATGCATCAAAATAAGTATCTTTTAGTGGTTTTCTTTTTTTATCGCCATTACCTAAGAAAGCTGCTGTCAATCTCCATTCAGCAGAGATACCATCACCTAACTCTTCATCCTTATCACCATCATTATCATTAGTACCATGATAACCTTCACCATTAAAGATACCTATTTCAGATGTAAAGTAAGGAGTTTTAGTTTTAAAATTGATACCTAAATCTGCAGAGTTTGTAAGATGTCCAGCTTCACTAGCTTCAACAAATACTTTAGATAAAGATCTCATTCCCCAACCTTGATGCTCTTCATAGTCAATCCATGGTCTGTGAGCCATACCAAATTCAACACCTGTAAATGGAAGAACATCATTCAGATAAAGATAAGCATACTTAACATATACATCAGCATGACCATCATGTTTGTTGTCATAAGTTGCATCTAAAGTTACACGAAGGTAAGATTTAGGGTCATCTAATACATAAGCTTTTACTTGAAAGTAGTTACGACGCATCTCAAAGTTACCAGTTGAGTCACCCTCTTTCATATTTTTATAGTTATAACCTAGGTAATGAGTACCACTAAATTTAAGTTTTGAAGACTTAGCAAATACAGGAGTATCTTTTTTCATCTCATCTTTAAGTTCTGCTTTAATCTCTTTTTTCATCTCTTCTTTATCTGAAGATGTGATTGTTTGAGCAGTTTGCATTGCATCCATCACTTCTTGAGGATTAACATTAAGTTCTGTACGACCTTCTCCTGGTGTTACAAAAACTTGACCGTTTGCATCTGTATAAAATTTTACACCTGCTGTTGCACTTACTGTACCTAAAGTTACAGCTAATATAGTTGATAAAACAATCTTTTTCATTATATTTATTCCCTTTTTTATTTAATGATGGAAGTATAAATTAACTTGGTTACATCTTTATTACAAACCAAGTTATTAGTTTCCACTTTTTATTTTGATTCTGAACTAAGTTCTTCTAAAATCTTCTCACCCTTTTTTATCTGGATAGTAATGATATGAAGTTCCTCTTTTTTCTCTTTTATCACTTTTTTCTCTAGTTTTTTATCTAAAGAGTTAGTGAGTTTATTTTGTTTTTCTCGTAACTTTTTTAAAAGTTTTTTTATAGCCTTTTTCTTGCTAGATTTTTTAAACTCATCTAAACCTAAAGACTCCTTTACACTCTCTATAAACTTTTTTACACTCATAATCTAATCCTTTTGATTTATAATTGATTGAATATCATCATCACTTATAGACATCTCTTGAGTTAAGCTTTTTATATCTTCATCTTTATCAGTAAAAATAATCTCTGCCATATCTATCATTTTTTTACTAATATCATAAGCATAAGAACTGTCATTCATTAAAGATGTTGCCATCTCATTGGTAATTAAACTTTTTCTGATAAGGCTATCTAATGTACCGTTTGCAATAATATCAAATCTCTGGGCATGTATTTTAGCCTTTGCAAGTAACAATATGATTACATCATCTTCATCACTTTTGACAATGATATTTATATTTCTTAAAAGTGTAGATAAATCAACTCTCATAGTATTGTACTGCACTTTGATATGCTCATTTGTACTATTGGCATATTTTATTAAGTTTTTCTGTAAAAGTTGAATATCTTTAACAGCTTCTACGATATCTCTATTTGCTACTTTTAATCTATAAAGAATCTCAATATCCTCTGGAGACATATCAGACTGAGCTTTTGTAGCAAAATCTATAATGTATCCATAGATACCTTTGATTTTATTGCGATAAAAAGCATCAATATCTATTGGATTTTTACTATATAGGTCTTTTACTACCTCTTGTATAGGCATATCAGAGATTATATTAGTTCGTTTTACATTTAAACCATGTGCAATAATCTCAAAAGCATTATCATAGAGATGCTTAGTCTCTCTAAGAATTGATGCCATTGCAGTTGCCGGAAGTTCTAATGACGATTCATTTAAGTATCTTGCACCATCAATCTCATCAATTTTTACCTTATCATCACTACCTTTTAAGACTGTTTCAAGGAAGCTTACAAGTTTACTTATGAATGGTATAAACATAATAACACCTATAACTTTAAATAGAGTATCAAAAACTGCAAGTTTAAGTGTATGATTATCATCTGCAATACCTAAAAATCCACTTATAGAACTTACAGCATCCATTATTGGTGACATAAAAGAGATAGCCACAACAGCGGTAACGACATTAAAAATAAAATGAGCTCCAGCTAACCTTTT
>JAGGWE010000157.1 GCA_021157665.1 Sulfurimonas sp. | reverse complement strand
TGGCATGTGGGATTGCTTCTAAAGTAAACTCTCCTAGCATCTCTAACATGTAGTGCATTGCTAAACCAAAGTTTATAGATTTTAAATCCTCTTGCTTATCATCTTCTAGTTTTAGGATATCGCTTTGGGTTCCATAATACAAATCAGTATAAATAAATTTTGGATGCGATGATTTATCTTCGCCTATAGTTTTTGGCGAAGCTGAAGCATCGCATCCGAGGGGAAGTTTTAACTCTCCGCTATTTCCACATGCCAAGTCTAAAATATCAAAGGCTGAATCTTTTGACTTTAAAATCACAAAAAGATTATCTCTTGCTCTTGTAAAAGCAACATAAAGTGCATTTAAATTATCTTCCACTACAAGTGCTTTCTCTTTTTCAAGGGCATCTGCATACTCTGTATCTAAGCTATCCCTACCCTTAGTTCTAAGATATACATTTTTCAAAGTAATATTATCATACTCATAAATTATTGCATCCCTTGAAGCTGGAGCTTTTTTTAGTCTGTCCATCACAATCACATGCTCGTATTCTAAACCTTTTGATTTATGAATAGTAAGAACTCTAACACCACTTAAATCTGATGCAGCAGCCTCAATATCAAGTCTTTCATACTCAAACAACAAAGCCTCAATATCTTGATAATTTACTACAGAGTTTAAAAAGCGAATCAAATGAAAATCATCACTAAAAAGTTTATAATAATCTACTGCTCTTTTTACAATATCAAAAAGTTTTGACTTTGATAAATCAACTCTTTTTATAGGTTCTACATCTCTATTTATCAAAGCAAAAAAGTTATGTTTATAAATCTCTTCATTAAAATACAAATATTTCAGATATTCCAAAATAGCCTTAACGCTTCTTTGATTTATAAGCTTTGTAGTTGTTTCAGTAACAACCTCTATCCCCTCTTCAATTAGAGCATTTTTAACAGCTTCCCCATCTCCATTTGTTGCACATAAAATTGCAATCTCATTTATATTTGCACCGAGTTCAATTAGTCTTTCAACTTGAGTTATAGTCTCTTCTATCAGTTCATCATTTTGAATTATCTCTACATATCCACCATCTGCTTCTAGTCTTACTTTTTGATCGGTGTAGTTTTTAATTTTTCCTCTAAAAGTATCATTTACAAACTCTATGACCTCTTTTTGTGAGCGATAATTTGTTAGAAGTTGTTCAACCTCTGTATTTTGTTCATCTTTGACTGCACCAAAAAGAGCTGAAACTCCACCACGAAAACGATAAATAGACTGCTTAACATCCCCAACAAAAAAGAAACTTCCATTTTCAAAAATTCCAGTTCCTGAATTTATCTCATTTATAAGTGGTTTTAAAATCTCATACTGCAAAACACTCGTATCTTGAAACTCATCTAAAAGCATATGCTCAATTTGTGAATCAAGTCTAAAATATAAAAACTCACTATCATCTATTAGATGCAATATCTCATAAACAAGTGAAGTTACATCTGAAAAACTAAGTTCACTATCATCCATATAAAGTGCTTTTTTAGATTTCTCATAAATTCCAACTAATTCACTTAGAGCATAAAAAAAGTTCTGCTCTTTTGCACGATTTTGATTTTTAATAGCATCTTTTATTTTTAGCAAAAGTATATCCATCTCAGGTACATAACACTTCTTAAAAGTACTGTACTCAAATGTATCACGACTTAACCAAGCTTTCTTTTGTAACTCTTCAAAGTTTTCTGCCGTCACTCCATTTACTGCCGTTTTTGATGCAACTTTACATCCAGTTACTATTTTATTTAAATCAACTAAATACTCCATAGCTTCATTTTCAAAAGCTAAAAAATCAACCTTGATAAATGTAAGATGCGATAATTCCTGCTTTTTAACATAAAACTCATCAAGCAGATTAAAAATAGATTCTAGTCTTTTGTTTGATTGAAGTGAGAGAGTTATGAGGGTGTCTTTCATTCGGGCAACTGACACCTCTTTTAAAAATCTTGAGAGTAATTTCAGTTCATGTTGAGAGCTAAAAGTTGAAAAATCAGGCATCAACGAAGCATAAAGAGAAAACTTTCTTAAAATCTGAGTGAAGAACTTATCTATCGTCATTATCTTAGTATTTGAGTTTAAAAACTCATCTAAAACTCTTTGACGGTTTGATAAAATATACTCACGAGATAATTCTGTAACTTTTACTATCTCATCTAGTTCCCCTCGACTCTGTAACTCTTCTAAAGTAGATACAACTCTATCTTGCATCTCACGAGCAGCTTTATTTGTAAAAGTAAGAGCCAAAATCTTTGAAGGATTTGCTCCATTAAACAGAAGTGATAAGTAACGAACAACAAGCATAAAAGTCTTACCACTTCCAGCACTTGCTTCATAGCAAAGATTATTGTTAAGCATTTTAAAAATAAACTTCATCAGGAGCAATAAGAGACAACTCTTTTTCAAACCATTTAACTAATATCTTTCTATCCTCTTTAGACATTTTAGCTTCTTCATGAAACATCAGATAACTTGACAATGGCATCATCTCATTATTAACTGTTTTAATTGCTCTTTTAAATCTAGCTTTTTTAATACTCAATTTTATATTTTTCCATTTAGAAAAATTCAAAGCCTTTCTTCCATCATTTACATGAGATAAAACACTAAAAGACAAGGGAGCAATATCTGAATAAATTGACCATTTAGTTTCATTTGAATGGCAATCATAACAACTTTTTTTCAGTATTTTCATAATATTTTTATCAGTATGCAAAGCGATTGTTTTATCTATTTTAGGATTTGTTTTTTCTAATGGAATAAATTGAATCAATACTAAAACTAAAACGATTCCTATTATTATTTTTTTTAACATCTACTTCCTTTAAATTTCTCTTTGACAAATTGTTTTGTAATCGCAATATACACAATTTTTTATATCTTCACAAGTGCTGAAATTAAATTCATCTTTAGCCAATATATCTTTTATATTTGATTCTAAAACAGCTAATTTTTCTTGCATAAAAAGTTCATCAACTATCTTTGAGTCTTTTAAATCATAAAACCCACATGCCACAACATTTCCAAGTCCACCAGCAAGTAAATAGTAAAACTCTAGTTGAAAGTCTGTTGCATCCATAAAATTGTTTTTATTATAAAGTGTATATGAGCCTGTTTTATAATCAAGAACAGCTATCTCATTTTCTTTTTTATCTATCCTATCTATCTGACCGATAAGTGTAGCTCCTGCGAAGTTTATCTCAAAACTCTCTTCACAAGACTCCACATGCCAACCCTCATTAAATCGTGCAATCTCTTTTTCACAAAACTTTTCTAATCGTCTTTTTTGCATAGCGATTAGATACTTATCTAACTCACTATCTCCACATGCCAAATCTAACTCTTTATCTAAATCTCGTTTTAAATCTTGGACATTATCATAAGAGCTTTTCTTTGAATATAAATTACTAAGAGCTAAGTGAACAGCATTTCCAATCTCGTACTCTTTTGGCATATCTTTGGGAATTTCATGCCCATATATTCTTAGAATATATTTATAGTAATATTTTCTTTTACAAGTCAAAAAAGTCTTTAATCTTGTTGCTGATATTTTTTTATCTTTAAAACTATACTCTAAAACTATCTCTTTTTTTTTCTTGGCATGTGGCATTGAGCGATTAAAAAGAATATTTGCATAATTTAGTTCGGCATATGGACTAGACTCTTTTATATTTAGCTGTTTTAAAAATCTTGAACCACTGCTATCATTTGAGCTTACATAAGATATAGCCACCTCTTTTGAGCGAGAGATTAACAAATTATAATAATGCTTTTGCAAACTCTCTCTATCGCTCATTGTTGGAAGATTTGCCATCTCTCTTATTTGAGTATTTAAAAACATATCTTTATCACTCTTTTTTGGGACATTTGAATCTGAGAAATCAACAATAATTACAGCATCAAAACTTACAGAGCGGGTTTCTAATACTCCCATAACAGTAATCTTTCCACCTCGAACATCATCCAAACTTCTACTGCCTAATCTTTGTAAAAATAGTGAAATCAAAGATTTGATTTTCATCCCTTTCATAAATGGTAAAATATTTTTAAAACTATACAATTCCTCTTGAAATATTTTCACTTCTCTCTTGGAAGAAAACTGCTCTTTATACTCTTTTAAAAACTCTAAAATATCTACCTCGTTAGAATTTTTATGATAAATCCCAAGTAGTTTAATATATAGTTCATCCCCAACTCTATCTAACCTTGAATAGTTCTCTTTTGATTTTTGCTCTAGTACTTGGCATGTGGAGTTTAGTTTTTCATAAATTTGAGTATTTTTAAATGACTCCCCCATTGCAAAGTTAAAATTATATTTTTCATCAAAACTTTTTAGTTTTTGGGCCATATTTTCATCTGGTAAAATCACAGCAATATTTTCAGGTTTATAACCTTTTTTTACTGCCTCATAAAGCTTTTGCTTTATAAATGCAATTTGTAAAATAGACTCACTAAAAGATTCGCATGATATATTTTTATTTTCTTCTCTTAAAGTTTTTTCTAAAATCTCTTTTGTATTTAGAGATATTTTATACTCATAATTTTTTTCTAAATCAATTCCTAATTCTAAAAACTTACTCTGCATTTTTGTATTAAATTTAGAAGTGTTAAACTTAAGATTAACACTACTAAATTCACAACATTTTATCAATAGTTCTAACTCAAAGTTTGTTAAATGCCCATCAATATGTAACTCTATCTCTTTATGACTCTTTGCAAAACTCTCATTAAACTGATAAAGTTTAGGTAAAAAGATTCTATCAAGTACTTTTTTTTCATTACATAACTGCTCATATCTTTTATATAACTCTTGAAGTATAATTATATGCTCTTCATACTCCCCATAAATATCTGAAGTATCAAGGGTAGATATATCATACATCTCTGCACTCAACTCTTCAAAAAACTTAAAAATATATGATGAATTTTTAGTAAAAGTAAAAAAGTTTCTTTGGATTTGAAGTGAGGAAAACTCTTTAAAATCTGATGCTTCAAGTAAGAGTAAAACTCGACTATCATCATCTAAAATTTTAAACTCTTTTACAATGCAAAGCTTTGAGATGAACTCACTCATGGTTATAAAATTAGGTAAAAAAAGTGTTTGAGATTCTATTTGAAGTTGCTCGTGACGAATTGCACGAGCAGATGGTAAAACTATTGTAGTTTTATCCATTATTTTTAATATTCAACTATTTTTGTAGTTCTTGTATCTGTTTTAAAGTTAATATATCTTTGAAAGTTTCCAACATTTATTTTTGCCATAATATCCCATCTACCCTCTTTTGGTAAAACAGTACTAGGAAACAGATAAACTCCATTTTCAAATCTTGGATTATCTAATTCAATATCATACTTATGTGTATTTGGACGAGTAATTATAAGTTTTATCTTAGCATCACTAACGGGATTTAAATCCATATCAATAATTTTATATCTAAAGACAGTACCCTTATCATTAATTTGACCAGTTACATATTCTATCTTATATTTTCTATTGAAATCAATACGAGCTTGAATCAATTTATTAGCATTAGCATCTACATCTTGATAGTAACTCATAAATGTGTCACTTTTTTCAACTGGCAGTGTATTTGCAATCATAATAGTTACCACACAAAAACCAAAAACCATTGTGACTAAAAAGGCTATTGTATATGGCCAGATTCTTCCGTTACTCAAATTCATTTTTATGATTTCTCCTATATATAACTCTTCTAATATATTGGATTATAGCATAAAGAATAAAACCGTAGAAAAATATTTTTAAAGCTAAAATAGCAAGTTTATTTGCATTACCAGCTTCATTCTCCAATGATATACCATCTTTATTTTTAGCAACTTGTTCAGCAATATCTGCATAACCATTATAAAGTGCTGCAGTATATTTACCTAAAGTTTCTTCTTTGGCTTTTAAGCCTATTAGAGGTAGGATAGTTCCACCATAGTCACCTAAATATGCAAAAAAACTTTTAAAACTATTAGCATTTGTTACTGCAATAGCAAAAGCTTGTGTTGGTGAAGCAGCTGGACTTAGCACCTGTCCTCTATCAAAATATTTATATAAAGAGTTATCACTAACATAGATATCAACTTTCTTATCTATCTCAGAAAATGTGAGTAAAATAGTTGGTTCATTAAACTCTTTTATTAAATCTTTTTCATATTCAAGAATCGTTTTATAACCCTTAAATTGTTTAATTGATACTAATCTAAGTTTAATACCAGTTTTATCAAAAAGTTCCCCACCTAATTTATTTATACTCTGTCTAAATTCAGGATTATGAAGTACTTCATCTTTATATAAATACTCATCTGCTAATAAAATATTTTGAAAAAATATAATGAAGATGAGGGCCGCTAGCCCTCTTGAAAATCTCAATGAATTTCCCTTAACCTACGAATAGGTGGTTAGGTGTTAACACCGCATATATTGTATAAACGGCCATAATAACTAGACCCCATGCAAGTAGTTTTTCCATATCTTAGTCCCTCTTCACATCAACCATATGCTTAGTGTTATCCACACTATTCATTTTGATTGATGATGCATCTACTATTTTATAATAATTATCGCCATTAGCTTTTTGAACAGCAAAACCCCAAACTGTAAGACCAGCTAAAATACTAAGCAATAATAATGTTGCAATTAGCATACCAGTAATACCATCAAGAGCAAATATACTTCTATTTTCATTCATATTAAACTCCTTAGTTACTTAAACTTAAAACATAAGCAGCAACAGCTTCTTTTTGTTTCTTGTTAAGTACTTCCATTTTAGGCATTGTACCAATAGCACCTTTTTTACCATTAACGATAACATTTATAACTAATGCTGAATCGTAAGTAGCAATATTTGGAGAAACTGACTCCATACCTTTACCATCTTCACCATGACAAGCAGCACAAGTTCCAGCAAATACATCAGCACCTGCACCACTCATACCATTTGCAACAAATGCAGAAACTGCATCAATCTCAGCATCAGTAATTAAAGCACCAGTATTCATGTTAAATAAACCATTACGATCTGGCATTGGCATTTCCATACCAAGTAATTTATTATTTGAACCATTTTCAATAACATCTTTAACAACACTTTTCTCAAGTCTTACATTAAGATCAGCAGCTTGTCCATCGATACCATCAGCATTTAGACCATGACATGCAGCACAATTAGAAAGGTAAACTGATTCACCCATCTCCACTAACTTGTCACCAACTATATGCTTATACTCTGCTTCAAACTTATCATTAAGTACTTTAGCATCTTCATTATATTCACCAATTTGTGAATATGCATTCACTGGATAACCAATAAGATAGTACCACATTCCCCAAATCATTGTTAATGCAAAAACGATAGCCCAACCAGTAGGTACTGGATTATCATACTCACCGATACCATCCCAATTTTCATCCATCAATTCACCAGTAACAGTATCTGTTTGCATTTGACGAACATATTTTACAACAACAAATATCGTAGCAATTACAAGTACAACAGCACCTAATATTGCAATTTGATTTACAATATCACTCGAACCATGTTTAAAGTCGAATGATGCATATGTTGCTATCAGCATAAGTACAGTTACAACAATTGCGCCTAAATAAAGCTTATTCATATATCTCTCCTATTTCTTTTTAGCATCAAATCTATCAGCCACAGGTGCGTCTGATAGATCATCATGTAATGCCATATTGCTATATTCTTCATAATCTGTACCATCTGCATTCTTTCTCTTTGTATATAGATGATAAATATATGCATAAAGGACTACAATGAGAAAACCCATTGCTCCAACATATGCATAACCCTGTATATTAGCAATATCCATTATATATTCCCTTATTTAAGACTGTTCATATAAGCAATAATTGCTACAATCTCTGGTATTTGACCTTTTTCAACCATATCTTTAACATCCTGATTTTTCATATCAGCTGCTACTAATTTAGCTTCAGCTAATGCATCTGCACGAGCCTCGTCTACTGTACTTCCCATAAAGATAGTTTTTGTTGAACCATCTTTCATAGGAACAGGTTTATTATATGGAACACCAAAGAAATCTGTTACTGTTATTTGTTCTGCATAAGCAGTGTCAATATCAGCTAGATTTGTAAACATCCATTTGTAACCTGGCATAATACTACCTGGAACAAGAGCTTCTGGATCCATCATATGATTCTCATGCCACTCAGTTGTTCTGTAGTTACCAACTCTCATTAAATCTGGACCAGTTCTTTTTGAACCCCATAGAAATGGACGATCATAAGCATACTCACCACTTAAAGAGTAATCACCATATCTATCAGTTTCTGATTTAAATGGACGAACTAGTTGTGAATGACAAGCATTACAACTGTTTTTAATATAAACATGACGACCCGCTAACTCTAAGGTAGAGTATGGAGTTGTACCGATTACTGGACGAGAAGCTTCTGCAAAACTAGGTATTAATGTAACAACACCAGCAAAAGCAATAACTAAAAACACACCTACCGAAAACAAGAACGGATTTTTTTCTAACCAATGAAACATAATATTATTCTCCTTTTCTTATGCGCCCATAGGCGTTGCAGATTGTAGTTCTGACTCTTCAATAGGACGAGCAGACATTGTTTTGTAGATATTATAAGCCCACATAAACACACCAATTAGGAACAGAGCCCCACCAATACCACGAAGTATCATATAAGGGTGAAGTACAGCAACTGTATCCATAAATGAATAAGCTAAATTACCATACTCATCATGTGATCTCCACATCATACCTTGTGTAATACCACCTACCCACATAGATGTGAAGTAGAAAACAATACCTAGAGTTTGAATCCAAAATTGTGCAGTCATTAAACTTTTTGAATAAAGCTCTCTTTTAAATATACGAGGAGCCATATGGAATAAAGATGCAATAATCATAAAACCAACCCAACCAAGAGTACCATCATGAACATGACCAGGAATCCAGTCAGTAAAATGCGCGATAGCATTAACTGATTTAACTGCTTGTACAGGACCTTCTAGTGTTGAGAACATATAGAAAGTTGAAGCTAAAAGTAAAAATTTAATCAACGGAGATGAAGCAACTTGTTGCCACTCACCTTTTAGAGTTAGAAGCATATTAATAGCTGAACCCCATGATGGTAAAATTAATACAATTGAAAATACTGAACCCATTGTCTGAATCCAATCTGGAACAGTTGAGAAAAGTAGGTGGTGACCACCAGCCCATAAATATACAAACATTAAACCCCAAAATGAAAGTAAAGACAATTTATAAGAATAAATTGCTTGACCAGATTCTTTTGGTAAAAAGTAATAAATCATAGCAATAATAGGCACTGTAAATACAAATGCAACAGCATTATGACCATACCACCATTGAACTAAGGCATCATTACTACCAGCATAAGCAGAAACAGAGTGCATAATATCACCATGACCACCAGATGCAAAATAAGTAGGTATTTCCATATTGTTAAATAGATATAGCATAGCCACACCTAAGAAAGTAGCAATATAATACCAAACTGAGATATAAAGTGATTTTTCGCGACGAATACCAATAAGTCCGAAAATACTCATACCCCACATTACCCATACTATAACTATAGCGATGTCAACGGGCCACTCAAACTCTGCATACTCTTTAGAAGAAGTATAACCCATAAACAGTGTTATTACTGCTGCAGTTACTCCTAAAATATATAAGATAAAGTGTGCTTTACCTAAAGTCATTAAAAACTTAGATTCTGCCATCGATACCTTAAGTACACGCTGACCAACATAATACCAAGTAGCAAAAATACCACTTACTGTAAATCCAAATGCAACTGCATCAGTATGCAATGGACGAAGACGACTAAAGTTAGTATATTCAGCCAAGCCATCACCTAACACCAAGTTAAGACTTGGAAAAGCAAGTTCAAATGCAATAAATACACCAATTGTCATACCAACAATTCCAAGTATTATTGTTGACCACATGAACCACTTAGCAACTGTATAGTCGTACTCTAATGGACGATTCTCCATATATAGCCTCCTTAAAAATTAAAAGCAATTATGCCTAATAAAGCTTACGAACAAAATTTATTAAACTAATTAACATTGAATAGTATCTTTTTTTTTGTTTGTGTAATCTTAATTTATGACAAAATTTGACAATATTTCAATATTTATTAGTTTTTTGTTTACTTTTGTAATTTTATATATAATTAAGGGAAGAAAGAGTTTAAAAATTATAAATATCTATCTTTTGATAAGAGAAAGAAATTCCTTAAATATATATCTGCTCTCTTTCGGTCCAGGACTTGATTCTGGATGATGTTGAACAGAGAAAATTGGAGAATCATTATATTTTAAACCCTCAATAGTATTATCAAAAAGATTTATATGAGTCACTTCTGCAATTTCAGTAATATTATCAGGAACATTATAGTTATGATTTTGTGCTGTAATTTCTACTAAACCAGTTTTTTCATTTTTTACTGGATGATTTCCACCATGATGTCCAAATTTTAATTTAAATGTATCATATCCATGAGATATAGATAAAAGTTGATGTCCAAGACAAATTCCAAACATTGGAATTTTAGCAGCAATCAGTTTTTTAATCTGCTCTTGCTCTTTTTTAAGAACTAATGGATCACCAGGACCATTTGATAAAAATACACCATCAATATTTTTAGAGTTATATTTTTCTATTAAATCTTCAGCTTTAAAATCATTTGAAATAACTTCAACACCAATACCTACTGAAACAATCTCATTAAAATATTTCTTTTAACGCCAAAGTCAACAACAACAATTTTCGCTTCAGGAGTTGGTGCATTTTCATATTTAAATTCTACATCTGAATAAGTTGAAGATGTATGAGTATATACCTCTTTTGTGCTAACCTCTTCTATATAGTTTATATTTTCAATACGAGGTGTATTTTGCAAAATCTTTTTAAGTTCATCTTTATCACTAATTTTAGAAGAGGCAACCATCATCATTGCACCCTCTGTTCTTATCATTTTAGTTAAAAATCTTGTATCTATATCGCAAATACCCATAACATTATGTTTAACTAAAAAAGCATCAAGAGAACCCTCTGCTCTAAAATTAGAATATCTTGACTGATATTTTCTAACTATCATACCCTTGGCATGTGCAGATTTACTCTCCATATCTTGCTCGTTAACACCAACATTTCCAATCTCTGGAGTTGTAAATGTAACAAACTGCCCAGCATAAGATGGATCAGACATAATCTCTTGATAACCACTCATAGAGGTATTAAAAACTATTTCACCAACACTTGTATCATCTGCACCGAAACTTTTAGCTTCTAAAAAAGTTCCATTTTCTAAATAAATCCATGCTTGTTTTAAAGTTGTTGACATTATTCCATACCTCTTTTCATTAACTCTTCTCTATATAATTTTTCATGTAAAATATCAAACTCATCTGTTCCAGGTATATATCTTTTTTTATAAGTTCTAATTTTATCCATTACAGCATCTTCTATCTCTGAAGTATCCGCTATAAATGATGTTATCGCATTATAAATGATATTTTTAATTCTATTTTCGGTAACTTCAAAATGGATTAAATCTTCTTCATAAAGTTCATCTAAAATTTTATGTGCAATATCTGAATATCTCTCTTCATAGTTAAGAATTACACCAAATTCTGGAGCAAGTTTTTTCTTAATCATGAAAAAAAGTTGTCTTTCGTCTGCAAGCATAAACTCTATCTCTTCTTCATTCTCTTCACAAATCTCATCAGCTTTATCTTCTAACGCCATCTCTTGATGTACATTATGAATTAAAATCTTTTCAGCTTCATGTGCAATAGGCTCAAGACCTCTAGTCATAGTAACTACACCACTTTTATTTAAATCAATTGAAATTTTACTTGCTATATGAGGAATAGATTTTAGTGATATTTTCATGAGTTTTAGACCCTACTTATTAATAAATTTAGATATTCTACAATAAGTTAGGTAAAGATATGTTTAGGTGAAGATTTTTTTACAAACGAGTTAATCTAAACTAGCTGTCCTCTTTATTAATAGAGATAAAATTTAAGAAAAAAACTATAAATATTGACAATATTAAACCTGTTACAAATACAACTGCAACTATTAATTTTTTCTTTGGTTTTATTGGATAATCATGTACTACATACTTTCCAACTACTTTACTATTTTGTATATTTAGTTTTGAAACTTGAAAATCTAACTTTTCTATCTCTTGAAATAATTTTACTTTTTTATTTGGTAATTCCACTTCAAGTTCATATATAAGCTTTCTAAGTGTATCATCCATTAGATTATTTTTATC
>JAGGWE010000208.1 GCA_021157665.1 Sulfurimonas sp. | reverse complement strand
TTTAATTGTTATAGATTCTGTTGCTGCACTTACTCCAAAAGTAGAGCTAGAGGGTGAAATGAGTGATCAACAAGTTGGTCTTCAGGCTCGTCTTATGTCTAAGGCACTTCGTAAATTAACATCTGTTCTTAGTAAAATGAACTGTACTGTAATTTTTATCAATCAACTTCGTATGAAAATTGGTATGATGGGTTATGGTTCTCCTGAGACAACTACTGGTGGAAATGCACTGAAATTTTATGCTTCTGTTCGTATAGATGTAAGAAGAATCGCTTCACTTAAACAGGGTGAAGCACAGATTGGTAACCGTGTAAAAGCAAAAGTTATTAAGAATAAAGTTGCTCCACCATTTCGTCAAGCTGAGTTTGATATTATGTTTGGAGAGGGTATCTCTAAAGAGGGTGAGTTAGTTGATTATGGTGTTAAGCTTGATATTGTAGATAAAAGTGGAGCATGGTTTTCATACGGAGAAACAAAACTAGGACAGGGCCGCGAAAATGTTAAAGCAAAGTTCAAAGATGAACCAGAATTAGCAATCGAGATAGAAGAAAAAATCAAAGTAGCTATGGGCATTAGTGATGTTATGGTTATGGATACTACGGAGATTGATGAGTCTGATGCTTAGGTACTAAAATAGACTTACAAGTACAATAAGTACCTGTACATACAAAATATGGATGCGATGGCTTGCCTTCGCTTTGTATTTATCTCTGCCGAAGGCAAGCCATCGGTTCCAGTATTCCTTAAGCTAAGTACCTCTAAACTAATATTTAACTAAATTTAGATAAAATAACTTTAATAAAATTATGAGATTTGGAGATTATATGTTTATAGATAGCGTAAGTGCAATTGAAGTGATGGATTCTCGTGGAAATCCAACGGTTAAAGCGACAGTAGAGTTAAGTGATGGGACAGTTGAGAGTGCTATCGTACCTTCAGGTGCTAGTACTGGTAAGCGTGAGGCATTAGAACTTCGTGATGGCGATGAGCGTTTTATGGGTAAGGGTGTTTTAAAAGCAGTTTCACATGTAAACAATGAAATCTCTGATACTTTAATCGGGCTTTCACCTTTTAATCAAGCAACTATTGATGCTACTATGAAAGAGCTTGATGGAACTGATAACTATGGAAACTTAGGAGCAAATGCTGTTCTTGGTGTTTCTATGGCTGTTGCTCGTGCTGCTGCTGCATCTCTTGGTATGCCACTTTACCGTTACCTTGGTGGTGCAAATGCTATGACTATTCCAACTCCAATGTTAAACATTATTAACGGTGGTTCACATGCTGATAACTCCGTTGATTTTCAAGAGTATATGATTGTTCCAGTTGGTTTTGAAGATTTTGCAGAAGGTCTTCGTGCTTCTGCTGAAGTTTATCATACTCTAAAAGGTATTTTAAAAGCTAAAAAACATAACACTGCTTTAGGTGATGAGGGTGGTTTTGCACCAGATTTATCTTCAAATGAAGAGCCTATTCAAATTATTATGGAAGCAATCGAAAAAGCTGGTTATAAAGCGGGTAAACAAATTGCTATTGCTTTAGATGTTGCTGCATCTGAAATCATTGCTGAGGGTGGTGGTTACAGATTAGAGTCTGAAAATCGTACAGTTACTTCTGCTGAGTTAGTAGATTATTATGTTGATTTATGTTCTAAGTATCCTATCGTTTCTATAGAGGATGGTCTTAATGAAGATGATTGGGATGGATTTAAGCTGATGACTGAAAAACTTGGTGACAAGATTCAGATTGTTGGTGACGATCTTTTTGTTACAAATGCTAATATTTTAGCAAGAGGTATTAATGAAGGAATTGCTAACTCAATCCTTATCAAACCAAATCAAATCGGTTCAGTTTCTGAAACTATGCTTACTGTTCGTCTTGCTCAAAGAAATGGTTACACTTGTGTAATGAGTCACCGTTCAGGTGAGAGTGAAGATGCTTTCATCGCTGATTTTGCGGTAGCACTTAACTGTGGTCAGATTAAAACTGGTTCTACTGCTCGTGGAGAGAGAACTGCTAAATATAACCGTCTTTTAGAGATAGAAAATGAAGTTGTATATGGTGAGTATTTAGGTTCACGCATCTTTAACTAAGAAATAACTTATGCAAAATGAAGAACTTTTTGAGGAGATAGACAATACTCAAAGTATTACACAAGAGTATTTTGGTTTATCTTTAAGTAAGTTTTTTGTTTTTGTATTAATTGTTTTAGCCTTTGGTATATATATAGGAACAATCCTTTATGGTACTAACTCTTTAGAAATTTTGTTTGGTCTTGAGGAGTATGAAATATATCTTCAAGATGAAGTTTATAGACTTAAAGAGGAAAATGCAGAGCTTCAAAGAGAGTATTTTGAACTAAAAGAGATATCTGCACAATAATGATATAAGGGCATCTCTAAAAACCCTTGTATCCTCAGAGTCAAAAAGAGAAGCAAGATTGTGCAGAACTTTTTTTGAGTCATAGCCATAGCTACGGCGATAAGAAATTATGTGCAAGATTGCTTCTCTTTTTGGCTCCCTACGGGCATCATAGCAGATAAACTACTACTGCGTTAAAACTATTTGAAGCTACTAGTAGCTCCTGCGTAGTTTCGCCTTATATTAGTTTATCTGCTATAATGCTGAGGATACAAGGGTTTTTAGAGATGCCCTTAATAAGCAAATAATTTTAAAAGGGATATTAGTGATAAAAGTTTTTTTAATAACGATTTTTTTATTTATTAGTATTGCTGCTAGAGAAAATCCATTTTTTCCGTCTGAGGGCGAAAAAGATATTCCCATTACATCAAACATAGATAAATCATTTCCAAAATTAAAAAGAGCAACAATTCAGCTTCCATCATATGCTAGAGTGATGAAAAAAGTAACGGTAGAGTATCAAAATCTTGATGGTTCTATCGAAAATAAAAGTATAGAATTAGATAATTCGATTGATTGGCATTTGCCTATATTTATATCACAAAGTTACAATGAACAAACTATTGAAATACCAATATTTCAAAACAAAATTTCGAAAAAAACAAAATTTTCTTATAAAAGTATTATAAAAATTAAAGGTGCTGGTTTTTATATTTCAAAAAATAATTTAAAAATAGTAACAAAAGATAAATTATTAAGAGATTTTTTACTTGTTCAACCACATAGAATAGTTATGGATTTCAAAAAAGAGGCTAATTTTAGAAGTTATATTAAAAAGATATCAGATTCTATCTTTACTAAGATTAGAATAGGAAATCATAGTGGATATTACAGAGTTGTTATTGAACTTGATGGTTTTTATAGATATAGATTAAAAATAATACCTACTGGATATTTAATAACTGTTATATGAGATTTTTATTTACCCTATTTTTACTCGGATTTAGTTTAACAGCTTTTGCTTTAGATATTTCAACTACAAAATATATTACAGATAAAGTTCCTAAAAAAGAGAGATTTTATAATCTTATAGTTCCTCCTGTTGAAAAAGTACATGCTGAGTTGTTACAAAATTATCATAGAGTTCAAAAAAACATAATAAAAAAGCAAAATCAACAAGAGATAAAGATATTAAAGAGAATTTACAAAGCAGATAGTGATTTGGAACTTCTTTATTCGCTTTACCCACATCCTCCGAGTATAGTTATCGCACAAGCTGCGATGGAGAGTGCTTGGGCAACTTCAAGATTTTTTAATGAAGCATACAATATTTTTGGCATGTGGAGTAAGAATGAAAATGAACCTCGTATAGCTGCTGGGGTTCAAAGAGCAGGTGGCAAAACTATTTGGCTTAGAAAGTTTGACTCTGTTGAGGAATCTATTAGAGCTTATTATAAACTTATAGCAAGGGGTTCTGCTTTTAAAGAGTTTAGAAAAACTAGATTTCAAACAGCTAATGTTCATAGGATAGTTAAAAAACTTGATAAATACTCAGAGATTGGTGATTTGTATGCAAAAGAGTTAAGTCAAGTTATCCGATATAACAAACTTACAAAGTATGACAACTAAGATTCTATAAATCAACAAGAACTTCCACATGCCAAGAGCATAATAAAAAGAGCAGAAATTTACGGTTTAAAAGAATAAGATAGTATAATAGTTTGTATATATATTAGTTAGGGGAGAGGGGAATTATGGGTAATATTTATTTAGCTAGGCAGCCTATTTTAGATGTAAATAAAAGTTTATATGCTTATGAGATTTTGTATCTTGATTCGACTAAAAGAACACATTTTACAGATAATCGTTATGCAAGTGCTTCTGTTATAAACTCTATTTTAAATACATTTGGAACTAAAGAGTTTGTATCTAAACAGAGATCTTTTGTAAAAGTTGATGAGAAATTTTTGTTGAGTGATTTGATTATGACAATCCCAACAAATTTTTTTACTTTATCTTTGTTTGATGATATTGAGATGGGGGAAAGAGTTGTTGAGAGAATCGGTCAGCTGTATGACAAAGGCTTTTCACTTGCCATTAATGACACAGATTTGACTACCCAAAATGTTTTGAAATATAGGGCAGTATTAGATAAGTTAACATATTTTAAAATCAATATTTATCTTGATATGGGTATAGAAAATAAAGATGCAGTGATTGAGCTTCAAGATGCTGGTGTCAAAGTTGTTGCAACAAAAATAGAAGAGGAATACCAGTATCAAATTGCAAAAGATTTAGAATGTGATTTGTATCAAGGTTATTGGTTTGCTAAACCAAAGATAGTTGAAAGTGAAAAGTTTGACCCTTCTCAACATAATGTTTTAAGATTATATAATATGCTGCTCGATGGTACAAACATAGATGAGATAACATCTGAGTTTGAAAAAAATCATACACTAACTCTTCATCTTTTACAGTTTATAAATTCTGGTGCTTTTCATTTTAGAAATAAAATTTCATCTATTCATCATATTTTAACCTTAGTTGGTAGGAAACCTCTCTCGGAGTGGTTGATGTTAATGATTTACTCAAAATCAATCTCTGATACTGATAAAGTATCCCCTTTGATGCTTATGGTTAAAAATAGAACAGAACTTATGCAAGAAATTTTAAAAGCTTTAAAACCAGATGTAAAAAGCAATGCACTAGGTGAGGCTTATCTTGTTGGTGTATTGTCTTTGATAGATACTGTTTTTGGAGTAAAATTAGAAGAGGTTTTGGAGTCTATTTATATTTCAGATATATCAAAAAAAGCTCTTTTAAATGATGAAGGGACACTTGGTTTGATATATAAGCTTGTTCGAGATATTGAAGAGTTTAATGTTGTTGAAATTGATAATTTTTGTAAAAAATACAAACTTGCAACAGATTCTCTCCAAGATATTATAATAAAAAGTATGCAAGAGGTTAATAGTTTTGAGAATGCTTTAAGAGGAAAATAAATATTTAAAAGGTTTTAAGTGAGTGATTTAAAAAACTTAAAGTTACTTGCAAAAGGTTTTAGTGTTCTTTATGTTGAAGATAACAAGGCATTAAGATTAAATGCAGGTAAGTTGCTAAAGAAATTTTTTGATAAAGTAGAAACTGCTTCTGATGGAAAGGAGGGGTTAGAAAAGTTTAAAAAATATCATTACCCTATAGTTATAACAGATATTAAAATGCCAAATATGGATGGGATAGAGTTTGCTTCACATGTGAGAAAAATTCAACCAGATACCAAGATAGTAATTATGTCAGCCTTTGATGATAAAGATTATCTGTTTAAGGCTATTGAACTTGGTATATTTAGATACTTAAAAAAACCAGTAAATATAACTAATCTTGCAAATATTTTATATGACGCTTTAGTTGAGATTAAGCATGAAAGAGAGACAAAACTTTTTTATACTCACTTAAATAATGTATTTAATTATCAAAGTTCAATGGTTTTGATGATGGATGATTTTAAACCTATTTTAGCAAATGATGTCTTTTTAGATTTTTTTGGTGTTGATGATGTTGAAGATTTTGTAAATAGATTTAAAAATATTGGAGATAGTTTTTTAGAACATGATGGATTTTTATATAATCATGGCACAATAGATTGTTTTGATATTTTAGAGTTAAATGAGAAAAAACTTTTTCATGTAAAGATGAAAAATGCTCAAGGGGAGATTAGACATCTAATTTTAAAATATCAACTTATCCCTGAAAGAATAGGACACTCTATTTTATCTTTTGATGACATAACAGAGTTAAACCTTCTTAAATTATTTGATGAAAAACAAACACAAAATGATGATAAAAAGCACGATTCTAAGGCTATGTTTGATCTACTTGCAGTTATAAAAAGAAACAGTGCAAAGATAGAGGTTCATAACTATTACAAAGGTTTGAGTATAACAAATGATGCTTTGATAACCGAGGTGGGTGAGGACTTTATAACCATAAAAACAAGCTATCTTCAAGAAAAAGCTATTCAGTTTGAGAGACAAACAGTGCTGATTTCAGATGCATTTCCAAGTGCTATATTTTGTGATGAAGTTGTTAAAGTTGGTTTTGAAAATCAAACTGTGGTTCTTAAAGGGTTAAAGTTCTCTAACTCTTCACCAACACAAAGAGCTACAATCCGAGTTGTTCCAGAAGAGAAACATACAGTTTCGCTATTTTTAGGGCAAAATAAATTCCATGGGGATGTAAGTATCGAAGATATTTCACTTAATGCTATTAAGCTAAAGTTAAATGCATTCCCTGCAGGGTTAGAAAAAGGTGATGAAGTCAATATTGATATTGTTTTAGAACTAGATAAAAGACCATTGATTATAAATACAAAAGCTACTATGTTTAGAAAAAGTAAATCAAAATATAGTTTTAGCGTTGTGTTTATATTTAAAGAGAGTAAAAAGAGAGAACTTGTAAAATATATCACAAAAAGACAAATGGCAATAATCAGAGAGTTTAAAGGACTTCAAAATGGCTGAAAATGAAAAAATCTTATATGATGATGGTACACATAAATGTGTGATGTTTGCCTTTGATGATGAATCTCACGAAGATGCTTACCTGTCTGTAAATCAGTATCTTATAGTTCAAAATGGTGCTGGAGTTTTGATAGATCCAGGAAGTGAGGCTATTTTTGATGAGCTTTATGATGCAGTTTCTCGGCATGTGGAGATAGAAAATATCAAGTTTATTTTCTTTTCCCACCAAGACCCAGATGTTTCAGGTTCAATCTCTCAGTGGGCTGTAAGTACAAAAGCAAAATTTATTATGCCAAGTATATGGATTAGATTTATGAGCCACTACGGTTTTACGGAGATGAGTAGAGTTGTCTCACTTGCAGATCATGGAGCAAAACTAAAATTTGGAAATGAATATTTAAAGTTTGTTCCTGCTCATTTTTTACACTCCCCTGGGAATTTCTCACTTTATGACTCAAAATCCAAGATAGTTTTTTCAGGTGATATTGGAGCTGCTGTAGTTCCTTCCCCAACTGACTATAAACATGTTAAAGATTTTGACTCACATATAGAAGCATTACATGGTTTTCACAAAAGATATATGGGTTCAAACAAGCTTTGTCGAGCATGGGTATCAAAGATAGAACAACTTGATGTAGATATGATAGCACCACAACATGGGCTTATTTTTGAAGATGAAAAAACAGGACAGTTTTTAGAGTGGTTAAAAGAGTTAAAGTGTGGCAGTGACTACATGGATGAGTTATACTAAGGGGTAAGATATGAGAAGATTAAATATTGAAAAACTTCGTAAAAATGTAACCATCTATATTGCTCTTGCAATGGTTAGTTTGAGTTTAATTATTATAACAGCAACATCATTTATGCAAAGCTCTCGTGCAAATGAAAAACAACGAGAGTATCAAGAACAAATAAACTTAAGTATAAAGTATGTTGTAAACCGCTATATAAGGGATTATGAACATTTAATCAATCGTTTGATAAAGACTGAGAATGTAAGTGAACTAATAAAACTTAGGGACCGTAATGGGCTTTATAAACTGTTTCGAAAGAAATGGGAGCTATGGGTCGCTGAGGAACCAAATCTTAAAATAATGCAGTTTCATTTAGCTGATGGTACATCGTTTCTTCGTATGCATAAACCAGAAAAATTTGGCGATAAGATTTCTAATGAACGACCTATGTTAAAAGAGATACATGTTTCGCATAAAACATTAGTTGCTTATGAAACTGGAAGATATAGTACTGTGTATAGGATAATAGCTCCCATTTTTGATAACGCAAGAGAGTATATTGGAGCATTTGAATTTGGAATAAATCCACTATTTATTTTAAATTCTGTTTATGAGATTAATAAGTTTCATGGAATGATGTTTATTAAAGATGAAAATTTAGCTCTTTACTCTCATTCAAATAATATGAATATAAATGGATATAGCCTTCAATCCCAACTATCCCCAGAGCTTCAAAAAATTTATGAGCAGTTACATATTTTTGGAAAAATAGATAACAATATGATTATCTCTTGCGATGATAAAAAATATAGAACATACACCTTTGTATTAAAAGATTATCAAAATAAAGATGCAGTAAAAATAATATTTTTTCAAAATATAACTGATTTTGGATTATTTCGTAATTATTTATTATGGATTATGTTTTTTTCTTTTGGGTTTATACTTGGGATACTTATATGGCTTGTTTATCGTCGTATAGATAGATATCAAAATGATATCTCAGCTATTTACTTAGAGCAAATTCAAAAGATTGAGGAGTTGGGTGAACAACTTAATATAGCAGTAAATGGTACAAATGATGGTCTTTGGGATTGGAACCTAAAAACAGGTGAGATATATTTTTCTCCTCAGTGGAAAAAGATGTTAGGGTATGAGGATGATGAACTTAAAAATACTTTAGAGACTTGGGAAGAGCATGTCCATCCTGATGATAAAGCCACTGTAGAGCGTGACTTTAAAGCAAATATGGCAGGGGAAACAGATGTTTATGAAAATATTCATAGACTCCGCCATAAAGATGGTTCTTGGGTATGGATACTTGACCGTGGACAAACTAAGTTTGATGAAGATGGTAAAGCTGTTAGAATGGTTGGTTTTCATGCAGATATCACTAAACAAAAAGAGCTTGAAGATAAGCTTCGTGCATCGCAAAAACAGTTTGAGAGTTTTATGGAAAATATTCCTGCATATGTTACGATGAAAAATAAAGATAACCGTATTATTTATGCTAATAGTTTAGCAGCAGGTTTTTTTCACAAAGAGAGTATTGTCGGATTAGATGCATTTGATCTGCTCGGGGAGAAATATGTACAAGAGTTATATAAACTAAACGAAATAGCAAAAAAAGATGGATTTGCCGAAGAGGTTTTTGATTTTGAAAATAACGGTAAAAGTAATGTTTTTCGTGTTATGTCGTTTTGTATTGGAAAGAATGGAGAGACACATATGGGCTCCATCTATTTTGATATCACAAAAGAGTTTAAAGACCAACATGAAGTGTCTAAGCTTAAATCAGCACTTGATAAAAGTCCTGTTTCAATCATGATGACGGATATAAATGGTGATATAGAATATGTAAATCCAAACTACACTAAAGTGAGTGGTTATACTTTAGAAGAACTACGGGGTAAAAATCCAAGAATTTTTAAATCAGGCTATACCAGTGAAGAGGTATATACTAAAATGTGGGAAGAGATTAGCAGTGGAAATGTATGGACTGCTGATGTTAAAAATATTGCAAAAGATGGTTCTATATTTTGGGAAGACTCAACCATAATCCCATCTTTTGATGAAAATGGTAAAGTTGATGGATATATCGCTTTTAAACTTGAGATTACAGAGAAAAAACACTTAGAAAAAGAGCTTTTAGATAAAGAGGAGATAATGTTAGCCCAATCTCGCCATGCTGCAATGGGTGAGATGATAAGTATGATTGCTCATCAATGGAGACAGCCTATCAGCGTTATTGCGATGGATGCAAATAATATTTTAGCAGATATAGAATTAGAGATTGTAGAGGAAAAAAGTTTACAAACTGGAGCAGAAGATATTATAAAACAGACTCAAGAATTATCTAAGACCATAGATGATTTTAGAAACTTTTTTAGACCAGAGAGAATACCTGAAGAGGTATTACTCGATGATGTTATATCTGAAGCCTTAGGTGTTATCGGAAAATCATTACAAAACAATAATATTGAAGTTATTTTAGATACAGATAAAGAGATAAAACTTAAAACTTACTCAAGAGAGTTGATGCAGGTGCTTATAAATCTGATGAAAAATGCAAAAGAGGTTCTTTTAGAAAATAGTGTTGAGGATGCTAAAATATTTCTTTCAACTAAAGATGAGGGTAAATCTATTTTGGTAACTGTTTGTGATAATGGTGGTGGAGTTAAAGATGAGATTAAAGATGAAATTTTTGAACCATATTTTACAACTAAAGGTGAAAAGAATGGAACAGGTTTAGGTTTATATATGAGTAGAACTATAGTAAATAAACATCTTGAAGGTTATTTAATTCTAAGAAATAAAGATGATGGAGCATGTTTTGAGATATCACTCCCTTTAACTGTATCAGAATCAGAAAAAGGGTGATTTAAGATGACTAGTTTTAATATCTTTAAAGATTTAAAGATTTAAAGATTTAATGATTTCAAAAGAGTCTGATTATATACATTTAAGAAAAGTGGTGTTTGCTGTTGTTTGTATATGGACACTTGTAATTCTTTGTTCATTATTTTGGAATATTTCAAATGAGTATAAAGATATGAGAACTCTAGCTGAAAATACTGCCAGAGGTGCTTTTAAAAAAGATCAGTCTTTTAGATTTTGGTCAACTAGTCACGGAGGTGTTTATGTTCCTCGTGATAAGCGAACAATATCAAATCCAAATTTAGCGCATATTGCTGATAGGGATATAAAAAAGCCTGATGGAACTAATCTTACTCTTATGAATCCAGTGGCACCGTTTAATAAAATTGCCAATAAAAATATTTTTGCAATTATACTTTGGCATGTGGGATTTTGGATAATAGTAATCCTTGGAGTATTGTTTTTTGCATTTAGAGAGATGATTTATATACAAAGAAAAATGGATACTAAAAATGAATTAAAAGAAAATCAAATATATCTTAAAAATCTTTTTGAATCTACACCAAATATTATGATTACTACTAATGGAGATGAGATAGATATTGCAAATACTACTGCATTAGACTTTTTTGAGTTTAATAGTGTAGAAGAGTTTAAAAATAAACATCAATGTATTTGTGACTTTTTTATAGATGGAGATGGACTGTTGAGTTCTGAGATGGATGGTGTTGTATGGTTGGAATATATACTCACTAATCAAGATGAATTACACAAGGTTAAAATGAGAAACAGTGTAAAAATACACACCTTTCTAGTTTGGGCAAAACCACTTTTTATAGATAAAAATAGCAGAAGTGTTGTGACATT
>JAGGWE010000034.1 GCA_021157665.1 Sulfurimonas sp. | reverse complement strand
TGAGTGAAATGAAAAAAATTAAAAACTTAAAAGAGTTTTCAACATCGGCTGACCGTTTTGAGGGTGCAAACCTTTTATGTCCTGGTTGTGCTCACTCTATCATCGTTCGTGAAGTATTAAATGCTACAAATGATGATTTAGTTCTTGGAGCTTCTACTGGTTGTCTTGAAGTTTGTACTTCTGTTTATCCATATACATCTTGGGATGCTTCTTGGATTCATATTGGTTTTGAAAATAGTTCAACTGCAATCGGTGGTGCTGAGGCAATGTATAAAGCATTGAAAACAAAAGGTCGCTTAAAGCAACCAGATCGTAAACCTAAGTTTGTAGCTTTTGGTGGAGATGGTGCATCGTATGATATCGGTTTTCAGTGGATCTCTGGTTGTATGGAAAGAAATCATGATATGATGTATATCGTTCTTGATAATGAAGTATATGCAAATACTGGTGGACAGCGTTCAAGTTCAACTCCTATCGGTTCATCTGCAACAACTACACCTGCTGGTTCGCACTCTTATGGTGAGAAGAATAATAAAAAAGATATGCTAGGTATCATGGCAGCTCATAATATTCCATATGCAGCACAAGTTGCTCCAAATAAATGGAAAGATATGGTTAAAAAAATCCAAAAAGGTTTTGCAACAGAGGGTGCAGTATTTATTAATGCAGTTTCACCTTGTACAACTGAGTGGAAATTCGATCCTAAAGACACTATGGCTTTATCTGATCTTTCAACTGATTCATTAGTATTTCCATTATATGAAATCATTGATGGACATGAGTTTAACATCACTTATAGACCTAAAAATGTTGTTCCTGTTGAAGAGTATTTAGCAGCACAAGGGCGTTTTAAACATTTATTTAAAGATCAGTATAAGTATCTTATTAAAGAGTGGCAAGAGCGTGTAGATGCGAACTGGGCATACCTAAACAAACGAGAAGAAGCTCGCGTTTAAAAGATTCTAGCTTCGGCAAATCTTGCATAAAAATCCAATACGGCAGGCTTATAGCCTAGCCTTTATTGGATATTTTGCACAATCTTCACCAAATCTAAAACTTTTTAAATTTTTAAGAAGTCATATAATTCGGAACCGATGCTTCAGCTTCGGCTAGTTGCAAGAAAAATACAAATCCACATGCCAACAATCAGCGAAGATAAATCATCGCATCCAGATAGTGTAAAAACTAACTCCACAATTTCAACAAATATAAATCAAAAAATGATAAAATACATCAATTAAATTAACAAGGATTTACCTATGCCATTATTAGACTCTTTTACAGTTGATCACACTATCATGCCAGCACCTGCTGTTCGTAAAGCTAAGGGGATGAAAACACCTAGTGGTGATGATATTACAGTTTTTGATCTTCGTTTTGTTAAACCAAATAAAGAGATTTTATCTCAAGAAGGAATTCATACTTTAGAACATCTTTTTGCAGGTTTTATGAGAGACCATTTAAACTCTAAAAAAGTAGAGATTATTGATATATCACCTATGGGTTGTAGAACAGGTTTTTATATGTCAGTTCTTGGTAAGCCAAGTGAGAAAAAAGTTGCTGCTGCTTGGAAACAATCTATGAAAGATATTTTAAAAGTTAAAAGAAAAAAAGATATTCCAGAGTTAAATGTATATCAATGTGGTACTTATAAAATGCATTCACTAAAAGATGCAAAACAGATTGCTACAAATGTTTTAAATAAGGGTATAGGGATTATGAATAATAAAAAACTTGCTCTGGATTTATCTAAAGTAGGACAGTAAATAGTGTATATTTTATTACCTATGGACTCAGATAATCTTCAAGAAGCAAAACTGACAAAGCTTGAAGATGTGAAAATTTGGGCTCAGATACTTGTAGAAGAGGGTAAGGTTGTAGAAATTTTACATTCAAAAGAAAAAGATGGCTTTAAAAACTTTAGCGAGTGTGTAGTTGTAGCAAATGACAATGAATATGTTTGGCCATTCATGGAACTATCAATGATGGTTTTAGTAGCACATACTCAAAGAAATATAGATGATATTGTTGAAGCATATTTGTTTAAAGAGCTTCACGATTTAGCTTACTAGATATGAACTTAGAACAATTTTTACAACTTTTTAATCCACTACCAGGTGATCACTATCTTCAAATCTCACAATTAAGAGATGAGATAAGTGAGGCACTTGAAAATATTCTAAATAAAGTAGATGGAACTTTAGATATAACTTTATACAATAATGAAAATTTAAATTTTTCCCAGCCTTTTCGTGCTTTAGCAAGAAGTAATGATATTGTTATTTTTAAAGATACTTTTATTTCACATGAAAATCAAAAAATGATACTTAAAATCGCTTACACCTCTTTAGCAAATACAGCAGATATTATTATCATGGAGAAAAAAGGTGTGATGGATATTGAGAAAATTAAAGAGTTACTAGAAGAGTTTGAATTTCGTGCAGCTAATGATATAGATGTAGTAGAAGGTTATGACTTAGTTATAGCAAAAAAAATGCATATGTGGGGAAATGGGTTATAAGTTTATCTTATTCTTCTCTTGAAAATACCTGAGACTTTTTTAACTAAAATTCAGTATCAATTTTAGTTTTTTATTTTTTATTCGATATAATATATATAGGGCATGGTGTGTATGTTCCTAATTCATACTTCAGTGAGGGGGAAATATGATTAGATTTTTTATATATAAGGTATTTATTTTATTGACATTTTGTGTTTCATCGTATGGGTATGTGTCTGTGACTATTATAAAATATGAGGGTGGAATCTCTTTGTATGGTAAAGTTGCTGAGGCAAGTGTTATACTTCAAGAAAATTTAGAGAGTGGTACCTATAAGGTGGAAGTGATTACCTCTAGTACAGGCATAGTGAAAGCACTTACTTCAAATAGATGTGATATTTTTGTTAGTGAAGGGAAGATAATCGGTGGTGTTTATTTGCCAAGTAAGTTTACAAAGACTACAACCAAAACTGATTATTTAAAGAGGGTGACTTATACATTTAATTATGAAGAAAACAAGGTTTTAAAAGAGACATATCTTGAAGAGTTGGAAAATAAAAGCTATTATGACATCTCTAAATTAAAGATGGTTGATGAAGAAAAACTTGTTAAATCAAGCAAGAAAAAATTTTTAGATATGAAAAAAAATGATTTTATTAGTTTATATTTAAATTTGAGTTCTGGTAATTTAAAAGTTGGTGATGTTTCATATGTAGATCAAAAAGATTCGGATATGGTATCTCTTATTAATCAAAACTCTTTTAAAGTTAGTAAAAATGATGCCGAAGATGTATATCGTATTGATATATTAAATAGCGATAGTATGTTTTTTACTAAAGCTGTAGCCGTTGATATTGGGTTTTATGGTGATGCTTATGTTAAGAAAATATCTGAGCATAAAACTGTTTTAAATTAAAAGGAATTAATCATAATGAAATTTTTTAATATGTTTTTCTTTGCTTTTGCAATACTATATACAAATAGTGTAGCAGATAATAATAATACATATAGTTATATAGATAGTGCACATAAAATAGTTTCAGAAAACATTCTTGATACTTCAAGATATATAGATGAGAGCATTAGTGATTGGGTTGGTGATGATTCTTTAAATAAAGAAGAAGACACTCAATCAAGTGTGTTAAATAAAGAAGTTAATGCGGTTGATTCATTCTATAAAAATGAAAGATTTATGGATGATACAGATAAGTCTTTTATCCGAATTAGAGCTTCATCTAAGTTTCAATCAATTGGAAATGAAGAGAGTAAGTTAAATATAAAAGCACGCTTATCATTACACAAGACCAAAAAAAATATTAAACTTTTTATAGAGGAAGAAGATGTTAATGAGAATGAAGAGAGCTCTAAAATAAATGTAGGGTTAAGCTACCTTACTCCTACATACTACAAAATAGATTCGAAATATTCACTAGGTATTAGTGGTTTTTATCCATATATTAGTGCTAGATATAAAACAACATATGAAAATTATGGATGGTTGATAGAGCCAGTGCAGTTGTTTAAGTATATAATAAAAGATCAAAGATTTGAAGAAAAAACAGACATTTATTTTGATACAAAATTAGATAATCTAAAACTTTTTAGAGTTCGATTATCAAGAGGGACTAAAACAGATGAGAATGGAATGGACTATGGCGCAGCATTGATATATTACTATTTAACTGGTAAAAAAACCTCCCTTAATGTATCACAATCATTTTCTGGAAATACAAAATATGAGTATGAAGACAATAATGATCAAACAGTATCTTATCATGGTATAAATACATATAGTACAAATTTAAGTTGGAGACATAGTGTTTGGAAAAAATGGTTTTCTTATGAAATTAAACCAGGTGTAGATTTTAGTAGAGTAAATGATTATAAGGCAAACTATAAAGTTGTTTTTTTAACAGATTTTTATTTTGGTTATTATTAATATATGAGTGGTTTTGATAGTGAATTATATACAATGACTTTGAGTGAGGATGGCTCTTTCACTGCTTACTCAAAAGAGTATGATGAACATTATCACTCTACCAAAGATGGGGCTTTACATGAATCTTTAGTTAAACATGTCGTACCTGCTTTTAAAATGATGAAAGATAAAGAAGAGATAACTATTTTAGATATCTGTTTCGGTCTTGGATTTAATACCTTGGCTACTCTTTACTATGCAAAGAAAAATTTCCCACATGCCAAGATAAATATTTA
>JAGGWE010000029.1 GCA_021157665.1 Sulfurimonas sp. | reverse complement strand
CTTCCACCTATCCCTATCACTACAATATTTTTTTGTTTAACTGTCTGTGCATACTCTTTAAAAGCTATTGTGTCTTGATCAACTAGGTTATAATAACCGATGTATTCCTTCTCTTTTAAAATCTCACTAAATAAATCTTCATCTGATATGGTTGGATTGAAATTGTGTTGATATTGCATCTGTTACTTCCTAACTCTTAAAAATATCGGAAACCTTGGGTTTCCTTTTGTCGTTAAACCATAATATTTAAATGTAATTATAGCACCTATTTTTGGAGGTACTGCTCTTTGCTTATCACTTAAACCACTTCCTATTTTTATAACTTTTAGATTTTTAAGCCTACAAGAAAGTGAACCTATCATCCCTTTATATTTTCCATTACCATTATTATATCCGACTACTTCACACTCTTCGTCTATATAACTTTTTACTTTTAAAGCATTGTTATCTCTACCAGTATAGTAAGGCAAAGTTCCATCACGAACAACGATACCCTCTCCACCCAGTTTTTCTATACTTTTTTGAAACTGATTTAAATGCTTTTTATTTTTAACTTTTATCTGTTTAATAAGTTTAATATATTTAGTCTCTTTTACTTTCTTAAGTCTCTCTTTTAAATTACCACTGGTATTAGGGACTTCAAAAATATTATAAGTTATTTCCTTCCACTTACCATGTGGCTTTTTTTGATTTACAATACTAACAACATTTGAAAAATCAGCTCTCGCAGTCCAAAGTTCACCATCAAGTTTATATTTTGGAAAATCTTTTATAAAAAACTCTGGAGCATTAAAAACTTTTCCACTACGAGATATAAGCTTTTTTCCATCCCAAAAAGCCCGAACCCCATCAAGCTTTTCACTCATATACCATGAAGTCACATTTATATCTTCATTGTATTTATTTAAAAGTAATAGTTCTGGTTTTGAAGCAAAAAGTGATGAAACTAAAAAAACCAGTAAAAATAATCTCATATTTAATTAACTACTTTTATTATAAAAATAATTAGTAGCCTCTACAAACCCATCAACTGAACCACAGTCAAATCTTTTACCATCAAATTTATATGCGATTACATTTCCTTGTTTTGCTTGTTCTAATAAAGCATCTGTTATCTGAATCTCTCCACCTTTTCCAGGCTTTGTTTCTCTTATGATGTCAAAAATATCTGGTGTTAAAATATATCTACCAATGATTGCTAAGTTTGATGGAGCATCTTTTGGATCTGGTTTTTCTACCATATTATTTACTCTTACGATTGAATCCTCTTCAAACTCTCCTGCGATTACACCGTATTTGTTTGTATCATTCATCGGTATCTCTTCAACTGCCACGATAGAACATTTATACTTTTCATACATTTTTATCATTTGAGTTAAAACTGCATCACCATTGGCATTATCACATAAATCATCAGCTAAAATCACAGCAAACGGTTCATCACCGATAAGAGTTTCACCTGTTAAAATTGCATGACCTAAACCTTTCATCTCGATTTGTCTTGTGTAAGAAAAAGTACAAGTTTTTATAATATCTCTTATATCTTCCATAAGAGATTCTTTTGAAGTTCCATCTATTTGATTTTCAAGTTCATAAGATCTATCAAAATGATCCTCTATCGCTCTTTTACCTCGTCCAGTTACTATAGCCATAGTATCAAGTCCTGCAGATATTGCTTCTTCTACTCCGTATTGTAAAAGTGGTTTCGTTAAAACTGGTAACATCTCTTTAGGAATTGCTTTTGTAGCTGGCAGAAATCTTGTTCCATATCCTGCAGCTGGAAATAGGCATTTTTTTATTTTTTTATTCATTTTATTTATTACCTTTTATTTAATTTTTATATTATATCTTAAGTTTATATACCTTGGCATGTGGGTTTGTTTCAACTTGTTCAAAAAGTGATTTATCATACTCTTCTAAAACCATCAGTTGAATATATAAAGAGTTATATGTTTGTTCATCCACTACTAAAAAAGTGTTATATGCCGACATATAAATTACACTTAAATTTGCAGAAAAATCAACAAATTTTATATCTTTTGTAAACTCCATATTTTTTTTATATCCTGTTTTTACAAATCTTTTTATCGCTATTTTTTTATTGTTTACACTTAGCGTTAAATCTTTTTTATCTATAAAAATATTTTGAGCTAGGTGGATTAAGTTGTTATTTTCTTTAAAATTTCTACTTACAAAATAAAATGGAGCCCTATCTTTTTCTCCACTCATTAAATCAATATTTGAAAAAAGTTTAACTGTTGGATATATATTTATCATTTTAAATGGTAAATATATATAAATATCTCTTGTTTTTTCAGGTAATTTTATATCTGTTTGAAGTGAAAGTAAAAAATCATTTGTATCGTCAAAACCATAATCTTTTGTCATCTCTTCTATAGTTGAAAAAATCTTTATTTTTTCAGACTCATTTAAATCTTCATTTTTTTCTTTAATTTTAAAAGCTTTCTCAGTAAACTCAACATCAAGTCTAGCCATTTTTGCAGCTTCTTCTTGAGGTGATGTTAGTATAAAACTAAGAGGGAAATTCACACTTCCACTATGTTTTCCACCATCTCCAAGAGTTTTGACATCCCCATAATATCTTATTGGATAACCATAATCCCACCAAGCGACTACATAATCCTCTCTATCTGCTTTTTGTTTTAAAGTATCAAGAATAGCCACTTCATTTGAGTTAAAAACAGTTGGAACTCTGTAAGATTCTATATGTTTATAGTTTGGAAATAAAATAGTTACTGTTAAAACTACATAAGAGAGGATTCTAATACTTTTTTTATCTGTAATATATCTAGTTAGTTCCGTAATTAAAAAAGCAATACCAAAAGCTAAAATAGGAACAGCATAGATAGTAAATCTAAGCCCACCAACACTTGCTAAAAATCCAAGCCCTATCAAAGGCAAAGCTAAAAGCATAATACGATGTCTAAAAGCTAAATAGAGATAACCTAAAACTGATAAAATAAAAGTTATAGTATGTCCACTTATACGATTTGCAAAAGTCTCAAAAGGGATATGTCCAGCTTCACGAATAGTTTGCATAACTGTAAAAAAATGAAGTTTTAAACCCTCCTCTCCCACAGCAACTAAATCCTTAAAAACATAAGCTTTTAATTTACCCCAAATAGGATTAAAGCCACCAGAGGCAAAAAATAAAATAACTGAAATAGCTAAGATATGATAAATATATTTTTGAAACTGCTCTTTTTTAAATATATAAAAGATAGTTAAAACTAGAGGAAACCTTATAAATCCATCTAAATTAAGCATAGCAAACATCATAATTGCTAAAAGTTTATAGTTATAAAGATTTTTTCTGTCAAACACTAAAGCATAAAGTAAAATAAGTCCAAAAAATGAGAATTCTAAAGCATAACTTTGAGGATACCACCATCTATAAACTAAAATATCTAAGGCAGTTATAATTAAATATTTATCTTCATTTGTTTTTATTGCCCAAACTATTGACCAAAGTAAAAACATCGGTAAGACAATATTTAGCATATCAGTATCATAATAACCAACCATAGTACGGTTATAATAACTCCAAGCGATTGAACTGAAAAGTGCTGCGATTAAGCCCATCTCTAAATTATCTAAACTTTTAGCAATTAATATTATAGGGATAACAATTAATGAACTTAAATATACTGGCATATAAAGGATAACTGTTTCAAAAGAAAACGGCAAAACATAAGCAAAAAGTGCTGTTAATTGTGAAGCAGCCCTTGTGATTGGAGATAAATCATTATCTTGTGAAACTCCACTTAAAATATCCCTAGCCCCTTCAGCCCAATAGTATCCATCATTTGTATTTATCATAAATTCACCAGCATATTTAAATGCCTCGTAATCTTCAAACTGATAAATCCAAATCATTCTCATTAAAACCGAAAAAGTAAAAGCAACTAAAATATAAAAAATGGTTAATTTTGTTTCTTGTGTCAGGCTATTCATAATATTTTATCTTTTCCTCATACTCTTTAATATCTGATATTCTATCATACTTTATCGCACCTTTTAACAGCACTCTATATTTTTGTAGCAAAGTATCTATCACTATATCCCTCTTCCCTAGTTCCCAAGTTCCACTTGGGAATTCACACCTAAGTAACTTCTCTAAAGAAAGAACTCGAAACTTATCCATCCCCCAGTGTTTAAAACTAAGTTGATCCTCATGACCTGCATATTTCGTAATCAAAGTTTTATCAACTAAACCTATTTCATTCCCACATGCCACACGAAGCCATAAATCATAATCTTCACAAACTTCTAAAGACTCATCAAAAAATCCAACTCTATCAAACAACTCTTTGTAAATAAGTGTAGCTGATGGAGCAATAATACAATG
>JAGGWE010000080.1 GCA_021157665.1 Sulfurimonas sp. | reverse complement strand
TTCCTGGTAAAACACCCTCAGTTGGAACAGCCATAGCTACAAAATAACCAGATTCTAAACCTGTAACACTATCTGTAATTCTTACACGAATAGCATCACCTCTTTTAAATCCTTGACGAGCAGCATCGGGAGTTGAAATCCAAATCGGGTCATGATTTTGTGAAATCTCCATTAAGTGCTTAGAGTTTGCCGAACGAGTGTGAATGTTATAAGGAAGACGGAATACAGTGTTAAGTGCATAAGAGTCTTTCTCCGTCATATAAGAGTGATTTACATGCGAAACAATGTGTTTCATCTCTTTTTTCTCTTCTTCATCACGAGGATAGAAAGGAATAGCATATTCTGGCCATTTCCAATCATCAGCTAACCACTCACAAAAGAAGTCAAGTTTTTTATCTAGCGTAGCAAAACCCTCCATAACTTCACCATCTATCTCAATTGCAACTGGTTTTTGATTATCTTTATACTTACCATCACCATGATGATCTTTAGCATATACAACACCCGTTCTTTTATCAACAGTTAAATCTTCTTTAGCATATTTATGCCCATGAGAGATAAGATTTTCATCATCATATTTAACAGGTTTTTCTTGTGCAGAATAGATTTTATTCTCCTCCATCCAAGCACCATGGTCTCTCATATACTCATACACTGGAAACTCAGCATTCTTGTATCTTTCATCTGTAGTTGCAGTTGCTTTAAGATTTGGTAAATTATCACCAAATGCTGCATCATACCACTCTGCAATAGTAACTGGAGTCCCTGGAGTCTTTTTAGATTCCCACATAGATTTGATTGATTTAGTTTTACCAGCATCTATAAAAATATCACCTTTAGGGTCAATATAATTAACACACATATCAAACCAAAACTCATTCTCTTCCCAAACTTCACCAAGACCAGCTTTAATATGAGCTTCAAGTGTAGCTCTTGCAGGGTTATTAGGTTTCCATCCCATTTTTTCTAGTGCAACTCTCATAACTGGTTGACGAAATGATGTCCATCTTGCAGGCATAGTAGCTTCAGAATGCTGATCATGTCTCTCCCCTGCTAAACCAACAGGTAAAATATAATCAACATACCAGTTTGTCTCAGACCAAGTAGGGGATAAATTAAATGTAAGTTCCATTTTAGACTCATCTTTAATAGTCTCAATCCATCTGAAACCATCTGGATTAATCCAAACTGGATTATACATACGAGGAATCCAAACTGAAAGTTTTTTAGGAACATTTAAACCTTTTTTAGTCCATTTATCTTGCCACTCTGTGTCTGCAAGTAAATGTGGTAATAAATACGACAACTCATAAGTTGATAGAGGCCATTCAGGAGGCCAAGTTAGTTCATTATATACATCAACCTTAGGGATATTTGAACCTTTTTTACCCTGCCCAACAGTTGAAGAACCACCTTTACCAGCTACAGAGATAACATGAAAATGATGAAAAAATGTTCCACCCTCAGGTCCGATAGCGCCACGAAGAGCGATTGGTAAATAACCTGTTCTACCACTCATCCAGCCACCACGATTACCAGCAGCAGCAGCTCTCCAAAAGTATGAAGAGATAGCAGTTCCAGCCCAAATAAACATCTCATAAAGTTCTTCTAATTTATATGCAGGAACACGAGTCTCTTTAACAGCATAATCAAGAGTATATGGAGAGTAAAGTTCCTTAAGCATCTCAAGGAAATCTTCAAATTCATCCCCCTCTGGAACTTTAGAAATATAACCTTTTTCAACCATAAAGTTTAAGTAATTCTTATTATCAAGCATCACTTCCCAGTTCATCCATTTTTTAACAAACTCTTTGTCAACTTTATCTTCATTTAAAATTCTTTGAGTTATGTAAAGATAGATAAGTGGTTCAGTTCCAGGCCATGCTGCAATCCATAAATCAGCCATACCAGCAGAGTTAGACAGTCTAGGATCCATAACTACAAGTTTAGCACCTTTAGCTCTTGCATCAGCAATAAATGAAGCTGATTGTTGAAAATAATGCCCAGCATCTGCGGCATGTGAAGAGTTAAGAAAGATAAGCTTAGCATTAGCCCAATCTGGACTTGTTCTATCGTCATTTGCCCATTGAATAGTTGGTGTTCTACCACCAGCTGAACAAATATTTGTATGTGAGTTAAATGAATCACAACCAAGCGTGTGCCACACTTTACCAGTAAAACCATTCTCATTTGGACGACCAACATGAAACATTACTGATTTTTTAGAAAGTTCATCCCCTTTACGAAGTGTATCTCCCATCTTTTTACCGATAGTAGTCATCGCCTCGTCCCAAGTTGTACGAACCCATTTACCCTCACCACGAGCAGAACCTGCAGCTCTTTTTAGTGGAAAAGCAATTCTATCTGGATCATACATTTGTGATTGTGTTGCGTAACCTTTTGCACAGTTTCTACCACGAGAAGCTGGGTGCAGAGGATTACCCATATATTTTTTAACAGTAAACGATTTTTTATCAATCCAAGCTGTTAAACCACAAGATGCTTCACAGTTTGAACATGCAGTTGGAACAATCATATAATCATTAACTTCTATTCCATCTGGATTATCTTCACTTCTTACACCCTTACGGTCAATCCCACCTCTTTTCCAATCATTTCCATCTAACTCTTTAAAATCAGTCCACTCTTCCATTGGTGGATAAAATGATAATGAATCTGGAGTATTTGTGAACTTACTTTCATTTACAGACTCTGCCATGGCATCTGCTGTAAATACACCTTTAGCAATAGCAACACCTGCAACACTAAATGCAGCACCTTTTAAAAATGTTCTTCTACTTTGTAAATACATTAATCTTTTCTCCCTAACTCATTGGTAATAATTGTGGAATCATTAGCCAAACATGTTTAACTATCCACAGACCTGCTAATGCTAAAATAGCAGCAAGTTTTAAAATTGCTTCAGATTTATTAACACGACTTAATACAATAAGTAACATTGGTAATAAATAAGCCATCCACTGACCTATCCAAAACATTACAGTATATTCTCCATCACCTTTGATATATTCAAGTACTGCTGCAACCTCCTCTGCTTTCATCGGTCCAAATACATACTCTGACATATAAAGAATAAAAGACATAAAAGCACTTAAAGCTAAAATACGAGATAAACTTTTGTTTGCTTCCCAATCTAGTTTATTTCCAAATACTAAAATCATAAATGCTGAACCCGAAAGAAGTGCTGCAAAAATCATTTGAGCAGATTCTGTTGGCATTTGCCATAATTCTCTAGCCGTACATTGACTCATTAATCCAGCAGTATATAAAGTAACTGGAATTGCTAAAGCAACTACCCATGCTAAAGTTTTATCAAAGGCTAGATCATTTTTCTTAACAAAACTAAAAAATGCTAGTAAAAATAATAAACCAACAAACGCCGTAGCCATCCATGCACCAACAGTAATAGCTGAAGTAAAATGAGGATAAAAGAATATATGCCACATTCTAAATGGTTGGTGTAAATCAGCCAATGTAAATAATAAAAATATATGTATAAAAACAATAGATACGACAGTTACTTGAAATCTAAGATTACCAACTTGATTTGGATATTTCTTAATAAGTAAAAAAAGCATAAAAATTACACCAGTACCGATACTCTTTGCCCACATATTAACTGTAACTAACCAAGGCCAAACTATTCCAGGCAAAGCTACATCTAAAGTTACCACAGCATTTGTTGCTGCTAAAATTTCATGTGTTGCCATTAGTGGTGTCCTCCTACTGGTAGTGTAGTGATTTTATTGAATAATGAGTGTCCATCAATTCTATGAGACGCGAGTGGATTAAGGTTAACATTACCGCCACCAACATAAAAGTGATGAGGATTAGTTCCTTTCTCAGGCTTACGAACTTGAACTCCACCTTGGTTTTTCATAATATACTTAGAGATATTTGATTTTGGATCATCTAAATCACCAAAAATATTTGCCTGAACTGGACAGGCAACAACACAAGCTGGCATCATAGATGAAGCAACACGGTGAGCACAGTAAGTACATTTATCAGCAGTTTGAGTTTGTGGGTCAATATAAATCGCTCCATAAGGACAAGCCATAACACAACCAGCACAACCAATGCACCTCTCTTTATCAATATTTACAATTCCATTATCTAAATAATGGAGTGCTGATACTGGACAAATTCTCTCACATGGAGCATTTTCACAATGATTACAACGAAGTGGTGTAAAAGTTCTCTTTGTTTCAGGAAAAGTTCCAACATCCACATACTTAACACGAAGTCTCCATGTACTAAGTGGAACTTCATTTTCCACCTTACATGCGATTTCACAACCTTTACATCCCATACAAAGATGTAAATCAACTAGGAAACCTAATTGCATATACTCTCCTTTTAATATTCTTTAAAAATTAGAAATTGTAATACTTATAACTACAACTAATCTATCTTAAAAGCACCACTTATAGTCGTAAATAAGGGACTTCCACTGCATAAATAGTAGCTAAGAAAACTTAAATTAATTATAAAGAAGTGGAGTTTTTTTGATAAAATTTTAGAGTTGGGTATATTTGAAAAAGTTATATCTCTTAAGTTATAAATAGTATAAGTTAGTTTGATTTTGCTCGTAAATATCTTTGTAAAATAATCATAGCAGAGATAGAATCAACTCTTCCATCTCTAATATATTTTATCTTACCTTTCATTAGATTCTCAGCTTCTAGTGAACTTCCTGCTTCATCTTGATAAAATAATTCACCATCAAAATCTACAAGATTCATAAAATGAGATATTCGTCTTCTCATCTCATCTTCGCTACTTCCACCAAGAGGTATGCCAATAATAACAGTGTCAATTTCCCACTCTTTTATAGCTTTTTTAACTTCATCTGAAGCTTGATTTCTATTTTTTCGTATAATCGCAGGGAGAGGAGTTACTAGGTCTTTATGAGCTGAGTATGCTAAGCCTATTCTTTTTAAGCCTAAGTCTATTGCTAAGTATTTCATATTTTTCACTTGATTTGGTTTATTTTCCAAGACAAAAAGAGCCAAACATTTTATCTAGCATCTCATCATTTTCAAAAGGTCTTGTTATACTTGCCATCTCTTTTACAGCCTCATTTAGATGAAAAGAAAATATCTCTAACTCTTGGTCTTGTAATGGGATTAAAGCTTCTTCTATATTTGTTAAAGTATTTTGTACAGCAGAAATTTGTCTTTGTGAGATTAGCATTATCTCATCAGAAGAGTTTGTTGTATCCATAATATTTTTTAAAAGTTCAATCAAACTCTCCACATTCTCTTTTGAGTTTATCTCTAAATCAAAATCAATCTTGGTTGAGAGGAATTTTTGTTCTAAGTCTATTTTGTTTTTAACATAAATCACTTTCTTACTCTTGGCATGTGCATTTATAAGTGAAAGTATTTGCTCATCTTCGCTATCAATATTTTTTGAGCTATCAAAAAGTGCTACAATTATATCACTCTCTTGTATAGCTTCTAAACTTCTCTCTATTCCGATTTTTTCTATCTCATCATTTGCTTCACGAATTCCAGCAGTGTCAACAATTCTAATTAAATGAGTTCCGATTTTTACCTGTTCTTCTATCGTGTCTCTTGTTGTTCCTGCTATCTCACTAACTATTGCACGATTGAAATTAACTAAACGATTTAATAGTGAACTTTTTCCAACATTAGGTTTTCCAACAATGGCTACTTTAAAACCTTGCATCAAACCCTCTCTTTGTTTTGAAGCTGACAAAGTAGAGTTTAAAGATTTACCAAGAGATTCAAGTTGCTCTTCTATTTGATCAACTAAATCTTGGGGTAAATCTTCCTCTGCATAATCTATAGTAACTTCAGAGTAAGCAAGTATATGAATAATATCATCACGAATTTTTTCTATATACCCTTTTAGTGAACCTTTCATTTGAGCAGCTAAAATCTTAGCAGCATCTTCACTTTTTGCTTCAATAAGCCCAGCTATTGCTTCTGCTTCACTTAAATCTATTCTACCATTAAAAAATGCTCTTTTTGAGAACTCACCAGCAGTTGCCAACCTACTTCCACATGCCAAACATGCTTTTAAAATCGATTGAGCAACAATAAATCCACCATGACACTGAATCTCTACAACATGCTCTGCCGTAAAAGAAAATGGTGCTTTAAAATAGATAACGATAGCTTCATCTATCAGTTCATTATTTTGACTATAAATATTAGTAAGAGTTGCATATCTTGGAGAAAAAGAATCTTTTTTTGAAAGTTTTTTTGCAATATCTAAAGCTTTATCGCCACTTATTCGTATAATTGCGATAGAGCCTACGCCATTTGCAGTGGCAATAGCTGATATTGTGTCATTATCCATCTTTAGTTTGTGTGATAATCATTTATAATAATATATTTTAATCCATCACGAGTTGAACGGATAACTATATATTTATTCGGATATTTATCTCTAAGTTCTTTTAATGCAATTTGAACAAGTACACCATCAAGAATCTTAGTTTGAGCTCTTCCATCTCTATCTATATTTTCGCAAACACCTACTAAATATTTTGATATGGACTCTTCTTGATTTTTCAAAAATTCTGCAATCTCAAGACGAAGTTGAACCTGATATTTTGTATTTATCCAGTTAAAAATCATATATGAAAGAGCCTTATATCTATAACCCTCTTTTCCGATTAATAGTGCGGCATCATCACCCTTAAACTCTATTAGAATGGTATTTTCATCATATACACTTACTTCAATAGAATCAATCTTAAAACAAGTTGTATCAAATAAATTATTTATCTCTTTTTTTACAACTAAAGCAATTTCAGAAATATTTTTTGTATCTTGAGCATCCTCTTCATCATCATAATCAGCTAGATAATTAGATACATCATACTCTTCATCTTCATCATCTTGCGTACTAACAAATGAAGTTGGCATAATAGTATCATTTAAGATATGTTGAGAAGATTTTTCCTCTTTAACTTTCTCTTTTTTTAACTCTTCTTGCTTTGCTTTAGGCTTTTGTTGTTTTATTTCTGGTTCTTGTTGCTTTGCTTTAGACTTTTGTTGTTTTACCTTTGGCTCTGGTTCTTTTTTTGAAAATAATTTTTCTTCACTTGAACTTATAACTTTTTTATCTTTAACGGCAACAATAATTGCACTTTTTTTAAAAAGACCTAAAAAACCATTACTTGGAGACTGAACAAGCTCTATCTTTAATTCTGTAACAGAACACTCTAAAGAAGTTGCGGCATTTTTGTACGCCTCTTCAAGCGTACCTGCTTCAATCTTAATCATCTTTCTTTTCCACTTCTTTTTTATCAGTGTTTTTTTCTAGTTTTTTCTTTTCTTCTCTTTGAGCGTGTTTATGCCCTGCAATCTGAGCATCTTTAGCATTTTTAAACTGAGTATTTACAATAAACTGTTGTCCTATTGAGAAAAGATTGTTTACAAACCAGTAAAGGACTAAACCTGATGGGAATGTTATAAAGAAAAATGTAAATATAAGTGGTAAAAATTTAAATACTTTTTCTTGCATTGGATCAGTAAAATTATTTGGTGTAAGTTTTTGTTGATAATACATTGAAGCACCCATTAAAATAGGCATCACATAATAAGTATCCATTCTTGAAAGGTCAGTTATCCATAACATCCAAGGAGCACCCTGAAGTTCAACTGCATTTAATAGTACACGATAAATCGCAAAAAATACTGGAATCTGTAAAAGCATTGGAAGACAACCACCAAGTGGGTTTGCCTTATGTTTTTTATACAACTCCATAACAGCAGCATTCATTCGTTGAGGATCGCCTTTATATTTTGCTTGAACCTCTTTTACTTGAGGAGAGATCTCTTTAATTTTTTGCATAGACATCATACCCTTAAATGTTAAAGGGTAAAGAACCATTCTAATTAAAAGAGTAAGTGCAATAATCGACCAACCCCAGTTTCCAAAGATTCCATGTAACCATGAAAGAAGAGCAAAAAGTGGTTTTGAAGCAAAAGTAAACCAACCATATTCAATAACATTTACTAGCATTGGATCAATATTCTCTAAAGTTTTATACTCTTTTGGTCCCACATAACCATTGAACTTCATAGTTTGAAGAGCATCAAAATATGCGATAGGATTATCATCTCTATCTCTTTCTATAATCACATTTGTATCTTTAGATAAGCCATATATTGCAGTTGCATTATATTGATCAAATGCTGCAACAATTTCAATACCAGAAAATGATTGTCTGCCTTCTGCATCACCATCTTCAATGATAGTTAAAATCTTTTCATCATTATAAATCATAGCACCCACTGCCGCCATCATTTGCTCTGTTTCATTAACCTTTGGTCTTTGACCAACATAAATAAAATATCTTTTATCCTTAGATAATGATACAGTAGCATCATAATGCCCATCAGCATAAAATGTCAACTCTTTTGTAATTGTTAAATCTGATAATTTTTGAGTTAAAATTACTTTTTGTGGTTCGTTATTTAAAGTAAGTTCACTTACAGATGCAGTGTATGCAATTGAAGTTGATTCTGTATTTAAATTATCATCTAAAAATCTTACAAAAAGTGGTTTGGTTCCAAAAGCTGGAATCAACTGTGCATGATTACCCTCTTTATCGTTAAATTTATCCTGAAGAAGTTCTTTTGAAGATATACGACCTAAAGTATCTATTTTTAAAATAAAATCTTTATTTGTAATAGTTACAATATTGTTTGATTCAACTGAAGCAATTTTATCTTCTTGTGAAATTGTATGACCTGCAGCTGCTTCTACTTTTTGATTTGTACTAATATCAGTTGCTATATTTTTAGAATCTTGTTTAAGTTCTGCTGTTTGACTCGATTGAGCATCTTGATTTTCTGGTGAAACTGGTGGGAAAATTGCTGTATAAATTACGAAAAAAACTACTGATAATGCTACGGCTAACATTAATCTTTGATTTGCTGAGAGTTTGTCTAACACGAAGACCCTTTATATGAAAAATTTTTTATGATATAAAAACGGTTTTTTTTATTTGGAACCAACCAATATTTTATAGAATCAACCCCTAGTTTTGTAGGCTTAACTGATAGCTTATCAAGTAACGGATACTCGATACCTCCATCAAATAATTGATTACATCGTAGTATTCTAGTAAAAGAGTGGTAAAAAGCACTTGAAATTGAGTTGTTTTCGAAGTTTAATCGTGCAAATTCACTACAAGTAGGGTAATATCTACACGACCCAAAGCCAATAAGCGTAAAAAACTTCTGATATAACCATAATAGTTTAAGTAAAAACTTTTTAATCATGCTCTATTTTCTTTAAATCCGTAAGAACGAAAGATAACTTTATGAAAATCTTTTTCTAGCTTGGAATGTTCAATATCTATGATTGATTGTTTTGCAACAAAAATATAAGTACCATCTTTGAGGTTGTTGGAGTGTTCACAAAATAAAGCTCGAAGTCTTCTTTTAGCTCTATTTCTTTTTACTGCATTTCCAATTTTCTTGGTTGCGGTAAAACCTACTTTGTGAATTGATTTTTGAGGAAGAAAAAAAAGTACAACACTACTAGAGTGTTGGTTTTTTCCTTTTTTGTAGATATACTGAAACTCTTTGTGGAGTTTTAGTGTATCAAATCCGCCTAAACTGACAATCTTTTACGACCTTTAGCTCTTCTGCGGTTTAAAACTCTTCTACCATTTTTAGTAGCCATTCTAGCTCTAAAACCATGAGTTCTTTTTCTTGGTGTATTATGGGGCTGGTATGTTCTTTTCATTTGACATATCCTTATTTAAAATTAAGTCCGAAATGTTACATAATTTTTACTTAAAGTGTGGTTAAGATACAATAACTTCTATCTCAGAACCACGCATATCAAACATAACTTTTGAACCTTCAACAACTTTACCCTCTAAAATTAAGTCAGCTAATCTGTCCTCAACTATCTCATATAAAGCTCTTTTAAGAGGTCTAGCACCATAAATTGGGTCAAATCCAGCCTCTGCTATATATTGTTTAGCTTCTTCACTTAAAACAAGTTCTATGTTTCTTTGCTCAACTTTTTTAGCAATATCTTTAAAGAAAATATCTACAATATCTACAATCTGCTCTTGCCCAAGTGCATTAAATATCACAATATCATCAAGTCTATTTAAAAATTCTGGCTTAAAAGCTTGTTTTAACTCACCCATTACCATCTCATCTAAGTTCTCGGCATGTGGGTTATTTATGATTTTATCACTTGCTAAATTTGATGTTAAAATTATAATTGTATTTGTAAAATCAACGGTTACACCCTTGTTATCAGTTAATCTTCCATCATCTAAAACTTGAAGTAAGATATTAAAAACATCAGGATGAGCTTTTTCCACCTCATCAAATAAAATCACACTATATGGTTTTCTTCTAACTGCTTCTGTAAGTTGTCCACCCTCTTCATAACCAACATACCCAGGTGCTGCACCAACTAATCTTGAAACAGCATGTTTTTCCATATATTCACTCATATCTATTCTAATCATTGAATCTTCAGAATCAAACAAAAACTTAGCAAGAGTTTTAGCAGTTTGAGTTTTACCTACACCAGTTGGTCCTAGAAATAAAAAACTTCCTATTGGTGAGTTAGTATCACTTAACCCTGCTTTATTTCTTTTAATAGCACGAGATACAGCGTGAGTTGCCTTACTTTGCCCTATCACATCTTTATTTAACTCAGCTTCCACATTTAGGATTTTATCTTTTTCACCTTGAAGCATTTTATTTACTGGAATATTTGTCCATCTTGAAACTATATTAGCAATAGCATCTTCATCAACAGAGTTTTTAAGTAATGTTCCACTCGCTTGAAGTTTTTCCCAATTTTCATTTATAGCTTTTTCATCTTCTAAAAGTTTTGGAATTTCTCCGTACTCTATCTCAGCTGCACGATTAAAATCAGATGAAGATTTAGCTATTTCAGCCTCTCTTCTTTTACTCTCAATATCATTTTTGATACTCGAAATCTTCTCAAAAACCTCTTTTTCTGTAGCAAATTGAGCCTCTAAATTTCTAACTTCCTCTTCAACATCTGCCAACTCTTTAACTATCTCACCAAGTCGTTTCTCATTCGCTGGAGTTTTTTCCATCTTTAAAGCTTCTCTTTCAACTTGAAGTTCAGAACTTTTTCTTTTTGCAGTACTTAAAACATTTGGTTCTGATTCTATCTGCATTTTCAACTCAGCTGCTGCTTCATCAATCAAATCAATCGCTTTATCTGGTAAAAATCTATCTGCGATATATCTATCTGACAACTTCGCTGCTGCTACTAAAGCACTATCTGTAATCGTTACATTATGATGAGTTTCAAGTCTTTCTTTAATCCCACGAAGAATTTGTAAAGACTGATTTACAGTTGGCTCATCAAGATTAATAGGTAAAAATCTTCTTTGAAGTGCTGTATCTTTTTCAAAAAACTTTCTATACTCTTTCAAAGTAGTAGCACCAATAGTATGAAGTTCCCCTCTTGCTAATGCTGGTTTTAAAATATTTGCAGCATCCATACTACCCTCACTTGCTCCTGCTCCAACAATAGTATGAATCTCATCTATAAAAAGAATTATTTGCCCGTTCTCTTTTACCTCATCAATTACAGATTTTAGTCTATCTTCAAACTCTCCACGATATTTAGCACCAGCAATTAAGGCTGACATATCAAGAGCTACTACTCTTTTATTTTTTAATGAAGTTGGTACATTTCCATCGCTAATTCTTTGTGCAAGTCCTTCAACTAAAGCAGTTTTACCAACCCCTGGTTCACCTAAAAGCATAGGGTTATTTTTAGTTTTACGAATTAAAATCTGCATCATTCTAGTTATCTCTTCATCTCTACCAATTACAGGAGAGAGTTTACCCTCACTAGCTTCAGTTGTTAAATCAATTCCATACTTAGATAATGACTCTAGCGTTTCATCTGAACTTTGAGAGTCTATTTTTGCTCCACCACGAGAGGCTTCTAGGTTTTTAGCTAACTCACTTACATCTATATACTTTGATAAAATTGTTGAGAAAGGCTCTGATTTTAAATTTGCTAATATATATGTATCTACGGCTAAATAAGTATCACCATTTTGAGTCATTAACCCTGCTCCTCTTTCAAGTGAAGCTACAAAGTTTTTAGATAGTTTTATATTTTCTTTTGACACTGCACTTGATGTTGGAAGTTTTGAACTTAAGCTTTTTACATCCAACTCAATAGCCACTTTATCAATATTCATTTTGTTAAACATCTGATTTAAAACAGAGTTAGAATTTGTAAGTAGTGCCCATAAAAAATGGATTAACTCAACCTCATTATTTTTATTGTGCAAAGCTAAAGAGATAGAAGACTCTATCGCCTCTGTCATGTTATGTGTTAGTTTTTCAAATATATTTTGGTTCATTTTTTAGTCCTATTTATTAAGATAAAACCATTATATCACATTGAGTGACTTAGTGTCAAGTGTCTTTAGCCAACTACTCTCATATACTTATGTTAGCATATAAGTATTTTGATAATTTAATATGTTATAATTTCAAAAACAATTTTAGGATTCACATGCCAACAGTTATAGAAGCTTTAAACAATCGTTCATCTAAAAGAGCTTACCTACCAAAACCAGTTCCAAAAGAGATTCAAGAAAAAATTTTAAATGCAGCAGCAATGACTCCAAGTGGAGCAAATATGCAACCTTGGAAAGTATTAGCAGTAAATAGTACGGAACTACTTAAAAAAGTTGGTGATGCGGTTATCTCTAAAATGGACGAGGGGATTACAAACGATCAGTTTATTCAATACTATCCTATCAAATGGGTTAATCCTTATAAAAAAAGAAGAATCGTAACTGGTTCTGGTCTTTACAAATTAATGGAAGTTGATAGAAAAGATAACAATACTAGAATAGAGATGTGGAAAGATAACTTTAGATGGTTTGGAGCACAAACTGTATTTTTCGTATTTACAGATAAAGCAAATATTGATGGTGCAGAGGGTGTACTTTTAGACTGTGGTGCATATATGCAGAGCATTATGTTAGCTGCACAAGAGTTTGGAGTTGATAGTTGTCCACAAGGTTCTACTACTGAATTTGGTAGAGTTATCGCAGAAGAGCTTGAGATGCCAGAAAATTTATCACTTTTATATAGTGTAGTTTTAGGTTATGAAGATAAAGATGCAAAAATAAATAGTTACCAACCTGCAAGAGTTTCACTAGAAGAAACAGTTACTTTTATAGACTAAAAAAGGGTTTAAACAAACCCTTTTTGCATATACCTACTTAACATACTTTCATTTCCACTAACTCCACCACTATGTATATATAAAATCTCTTCATCTGTTTGTTCTAAGAGAGTTTTCCACATGCCAGGTGCATATAACAAATCAAACTCAACTCCTGCTGTTAATAATCTTTTATAAATTTCTAAAAACTCTGGATATAATTTTGCAAAATGATACTTTTTACTAGGTTTAAGTATAACTAAATTGTCTGGTATTTTCTCAAGTGCATTCATCTGCTCTTGAAGATACTCTACATCACCAATAGCTGAAGTTGTATAAACTTTATACTCAGGCATAGCTAAAGCTAAATACAAGGCAGTAGTTCCTGTTCCTGATGGTGTAGCTAAAGATTTCACATCTAGATTTGCCAATCTTATCTCTGAAGCTAAAACTTCTAAGCCCTCTTTTGCTGAAGTATCTGCTCCACCCTGATCTACTAAAAAAGCTTTATCTTCGATATTTACTCTAAGTGAAGCTATAAAATCTTTATATAATTCATACTCTATCTCCACATGCCACATGCCAAGTCTCTTTGCGTGATAATAATTTCCACTCTGAAGTTCTCTTTGAGTTTTACTAATTGGTTTAGTATAGTATATAAATTCCCACCCTTTAGTTTTACACATTGAAGCCATTGCAAGCATTGCATTTGACTGTGTACCACCATAAGAGATTATTTTATTTAGATTATTTGGAGGAGTTTGTAGAAGAGTATAAAGTTTTCTATATTTATTTCCTGCTAAAAAAGGATCAATTAAATCATCTCTTTTAACATAAAAATCCCTACCATCTAAGTTTATCTTAGAGATAGGAGAGTTATTCATTTTATTATTTTATCGTAGCTTTTTTTTGTAGTTGTGCCATTTTTGTTTTCATACTAACTTTAAATTTTTCCATTTTAAGTCTTTGCTCTATAAAAGATTTAACCTCAGTAAATCCTAACTTTTTAGATGCTTTTTTCTCTTCTAAATAGATAACATGATAACCAAACTGAGTTTTTACAGGATCTGAAATCGTACCAACTTTCATACTAAAAACTTTGTCATTAAATGGTGGAACCATTTGTCCTTGAGCGAATGAACCTAAATCTCCACCTTTTGGTCCACTAGGCCCTGTAGATTTTGATTTTGCTAACTCTATAAACTTTGACTCTAAGGCTGCACCTTTTAAAGATTTCATCTCTTTTATAACGGCTTGTGCTTCACTCTCAGTTTTTACTAAAATATGACGAGCATGAACAGACTCTTTTTCTTTAAACTCTTCTTTATTTTTATCATAATAATTTTTTAACTCTTTATTTGATATTTTTACTTTGTCCATTTGTTTTTTTTGCCAAATTTGAACAGCAAGTTCTTTTTTTACTCTCTCTTGAACTTTTTTATACTCATTAGTAAACTCTTTTGATTTTAAAATACCAGTTTTCTTTGCATCACTATATACAAGTTCTTTAGCTACTAACTGTTCTAAAACCTGTTTTCTAAACTCTGCTTGTTTTTCTGATGGAACCTGATTAAATCTACCTTGAGTAGCATTCATAAGTGCTGTTTCAACATCTTTTTGAGTTATCTCTACACCATCAACTGTAACTAAAGCCTGAGCAGATGCTATTGATGCTGTTAAAAGTAAAGTTGATATTATTCTTGTTGCTATTTTCATTAAAAAGTTTCCCTTATTTTTTTGATACAAAAGTTTATATCAATTATGTTAATGATTATTAAACAAGTTCTAACTTAAGATATTTTTTTAAAATATCTTCTAATTTTACCCTAGTTAATGGCTTAGGTAGATAATCATCTAAGCCCTCTTTTAAAATCATCTCTCTATCCCCTTGCATAGCCATAGCAGTTAATGCAACTATTGGAGTTTTTGAATTTGATTCTATATTGTTTTTAATCTCTTTAGTAGCTTCTATCCCATTTTTTTCAGGCATATCAATATCCATAAAAATTATATCAAAAGGCTCATCCTCACACTTAGAAACTGCCTCATTACCATTTGAAGCAGTCCAAACAAGAATATTGTACTCTTTTAATAATATCTCAATCAATTTTTGATTTATTTTATTATCTTCAACAACTAAAGCTTTTACACTATCTTTTATAGATAATTTCTCATTATCTTTTTCATTTAAATTTATACTATGAATAGATTCTAAATGTTTAGATATAGAACTTGGAAACAGAGGTAAGAAAAGAGTATCATCAATAAATTGAACAAGTTTTGCTTGAAGTTTTTCCCTCTCATTTAACAAAAGAATTATAGGAATTTTTTTCTCAATAGTAGCTAATGTTAAAACCCACTTTAAATTACTTTGATCTGCCAATATATATAATGTTTCAACTCCATCATAAATTTTATCATCTAAGATATTTGATTTAACAACATCTATCCCAAATGAACGAAGATATATAGATAAAAAATTTGCTTCATCAATCTTAGTTTTATCAAGAAGAAGAATTTTTGCCTTTTGCTTAGGCAGCATTTTATATGTTTGTCCCTTAGGAGATTCAAAATTTAAAACAAAATTAAAAGAACTTCCCTCATCTTCACTTGATTGAATATTTAATTTACTTCCAAGTAACTCAACTAAACCTTGAGATAAACTAAATCCAATACCCAATCGCTCTTGGGCATGATTTTCTAAATCCTCTTTTGAAATCCCTTTTCCATTATCTTTTACACTAAAACCTATACTGCAATTTCCGTTTATCTCTCTTTTTAAAAGTTTAATCTCAACAATAACTTTTCCATAATTTTGTGTGAATTTAATAGCATTTTGTATTAAAGAGTTCATAATTTGTTTAATTTTTCTTATATCTGAGTATAACTCTAATGGTAACTTAGGATCTATAAAACTTAAAACTTTTATTCCCCTATCTTTACCTGCTGTTATATGATTATAAATTAACTCTTCCATCTGAGGGATTAATTCAAAAGATGCATTATCAATTGTTAGCCTACCACCTTGCATCTGTGATAAGTCCAAAAGATTCTCTATATTTAACATTAAATTTTTAGAAGAGGTGTTAATAAGATCTAGATACTCTGTTTGCATCTTGTCCATCTCTGTTTTACTTAATAATTCAAGAAAACCTATAATACTATTCATTGGAGTACGGAATTCATGCCCGATATTTGATAAAAATTTTGTTTTTGAGTTATCTATCTCTTGGCTTTTTAGTATTGAATTCTGCAATCTACTTACATCTTCAAACTCTAAAATATAAACTTCACTAAAACTTGCTAAGGCAGTACATTTTAAATTTATATCTAAAATATCTTTATTCGCATTATATAATTTTACAGAATAACCATCTTTTTTATGTTTTTTAATATACTCTAACCAGCTTTTATCATCTTCAGTAAATATCTCTTCACTTTCACTAAAAAAAAGATCTCTAACGCTATCATAATTTTTTTGAAAATCTGTAATATCACTAAAACCAAGCACTCTAAAAAATTCTTTATTCGCCCCTATCCAACCACTGTCTTTAGAAAAAAACAGCATCATTATATTGGTAGAGTTTACTATTTCCATCAACACTTCTCTCGTGAAAACTTCACTAAGAGCATCAACTTCAAATTTAGAATTATTATCATCCTGCTTTGAAAGAAAAGAAAAAACACCCATAATATCTTCCTAAATTATAAATTTATTCTTTCGATTATATCAAAAAGTAGGTAAAATACTATTTATGAGAAAAGCAACAAAAAAAGAGATTTTAGAGATTCATGAAAGATTTGTGCAAAGATATAGTGATGCCGTTACAGAGTTAGAGTATAAAAATGCCTATGAATTAGTTATAGCCGTTTCATTATCTGCTCAATGTACTGATAAAAGAGTTAATATTATTACACCCCCCTTATTTCTCAAATATCCAACTCCACATGCCATGGCATGTGCAGATATTGATGAGATAAAAGAACTAATTAAAAGCTGTTCATTTTTTAATAATAAAGCAAAAAATCTTATAGCAATGGCTAAAAGAGTGGTTGAAGTTTATGATGGTGAAATTCCAATGAATGAAAAAGATTTAAAAACATTAGGTGGAGTTGGTCAAAAAACAGCAAATGTTGTGATGATAGAATATACTGGAGCGAACCTTATGGCAGTTGATACACATGTATTTAGAGTATCTCATCGACTTGGGCTTAGTGATGATAAAACAGCCATAAAAACAGAAGCTACACTTGTTAAAAAATTCAAAAATGATCTCCATGCCCTTCACCAAGGAATGGTACTTTTTGGACGATATATTTGTACTGCAAAAAATCCAAAATGTGAAGAGTGCTTTTTAACTGAGTTTTGTAAAACTAAAGAGAGTTTTAAAGTTTAGGAATACTATTTGCTTGTTTATTATTATGAAAAAAACAATACTGATACTGGTAATAAGCATATTTTTTACAGGATGTCTAAATAAACATGGAATTTCATTAAGATATTATAGTGACTGTGAAGAGTACTATGATATGCAAGGTTATTACCATAAGGTATGTGGTAAAGACGATATTATAAGTTATCAAAAAATCAAAGACACTGCTAGTGGTGCAATTAATTATCTTCAAGGTGAAGAAGAAGAACCACAAAGAGGCAATGTTTGGTAAAATTGTCTCTTTTACTTAACTCTATTTTACAGCTATAAAAGTTGCGAAATTAGCCCAACGAAATACCACTTCACAATGAGAAAAACCACAATTTAAAGCCATTTTAATATTTTCATCTTCACTGTATGGAACTAAAACATTCTCTAAGGCTTCTCTTTTTTGCATAATCTCATATTCAGAATAACCCTGCTCTTTTTTAAAATCATAATAACACTCTATTAAATCTTTATTTAGTTTTGAATGATGGCTTATAACTTTTTCACTAAAAATAAAAATAGCATCTTTTTTAAGCGAAGTTGCTATCTTTTTTATCAACTCTTCACGAACAAGTGGTCTTATAAATTGTAAGGTATAATTACTTATAAAAACATCAGCTTCTTTATAATCATATTCTAAAATATCGGCATATTCTATCTCAACTTTTGCACCATATGCTTCACATTTTTTTCTAGCTTGTTCAAGCATGGCATGTGAATTATCTAAACCTATTAAAGTTGCATCAGATTTCAATTTTCTATGTATATTTAAAAGTAGTGAGGCAGTTGAACAACCCAAATCATATAAAATTCCCCCATTTTCAAGTTGCTTTAGAGCAAAGAACTGAGTTACTTTCTGACTCTCTTTATAAAATGGAACACTCCTCTCCAACATATCATCAAAAACAGCCGCAACCTCTTCATCAAATTCAAACTGCTTCTTTATTGGTTTTGTAAAAACTTTATCATTCATATATTTTCCTAATGTAGAATCTTAACAAAATTGTTATGATATAATCCACCAAACTATAAAATATAAGTAAATTTTTAAATAAAGGGATGAAAATGGAACTAGAAATTTCAACATGGATGATGATATTTTTCATCATCTCCTTTATAGTAAG